>JAHXIM010000403.1 GCA_025655635.1 gamma proteobacterium symbiont of Lucinoma myriamae
CAATTTGATCAGGAACAATTAAATTACAATTAATGTTGTACGATAATCTATCAATTCATGATGATTATCTTTTTTCAGGATCGACTAATTATCTAGGTGATGAAGAAAACCCTGAAGAGCTTAAACTTTTGGTTTATCATATGTTTAAGGAATGTATGGATGATTTTTTGCCAACAAAAATAATGCTTTATTATTTATTTATAAAAAACAATAAAGATTCAACTCACTCAATAAGGAAAATGAAGCTTAAATTTGGTGATGAGAAATTAAACAAGACAACTAAACTTATACAAAAGATGATGCTTGTTAATGTGGTTTTGTCTCCGCTTCAGGTTTCCACGTATAGCTTTGTATTGATCTTTGTTTCTGTAATTAAATCAATTTTTAGTTTTCCATCAAAGGCGTTTGGAAGTACAGCAAGAAGAACTGAAAGCGCATGGTATAGGGCAATTCATTAAATATAAAAAAGAAAAATAATGGATGATTTTTAAAAACCACCGTTTTGGTGGTTTTTTTTATGCCTAGAATAACCTAAACATCAGAACTCAAAAAGTCGTAGTCACCACGTAGTCATGCAAAAAACACTTACAACTACCGCTATATATTCCTTGCACATTTCACGGTAAAATGCTTATTTTGACAGATTAATTTAAGTTCAACTAAATTATAATCAATAAATCACTTGTGGTACTTTTAATTTTCTGGCTAAAGGCTTATAAATGGCACGTAGTAAAAGCAGTTCTGAATGGTTACAGGAACATTTTAAGGATCAATATGTCTTAAAATCACAGCAGGATGGTTATCGTTCACGAGCGGCCTATAAATTACTTCAGATTCAGGAAAAAGATAAACTAATCAAACCTGGAATGAATGTGGTTGATTTAGGATCGGCTCCAGGGGGGTGGTCACAAGTAGCCCGTCAGTTCGTTGGTAGTAAAGGTAAAATTGTTGCTTTAGATATTTTGCCAATGGATCAGCTGGCTCAGGTTGAATTTATTCAGGGTGACTTTCAGGAAGATGCTGTACTGGAAGAATTACTCAAGGTAGTAAATAATGAGCCGATAGATCTTGTAATTTCTGATATGGCACCCAATGTTACAGGGGTAAAGGCAGTGGATCAGCCCAAAAGCATGTATTTACTTGAATTAGCAATTGATTTAGCCGATCAGGTGTTAAAGCCGCAAGGTTGCTTATTAATGAAAGTGTTTCAGGGAGAAGGCTTTCAGCAGCTATTAGCCGAATTACGGCAGCGCTACCAAAAAGTAATTACCCGTAAACCGGATGCTTCTCGATCTCGTTCTTCTGAGATCTATTTATTAGCTAAGGGATTTAAGGGATAATGTTAAAGTTAAATAATAAACACGAAACCATTACTAATATAAAAACGTTGGAGTATTCGTTTTGAACGAAATGACAAAAAATATCTTACTTTGGGTGGTCATTGGTATCATCCTTATGTCTGTCTTTAGCAATTTCACCCCGACAACGGGGCCTAAAGATATGAGTTACTCTGACTTTATTCAAAGTGTTGAGCGCGGCTCTATTAGTGAAGTCAAAATTGAAGGTCGGGTAATCAGCGGTAATACACTCGAAGGTAAACATTTCACTACCTATAGCCCTGAAACTGATAATCGTGCTCTGATTGGTACATTGTTAGAAAACACCGTGAAAATTGTTGGTGAACCACCTAAGCAGCAAAGTTTGCTGGTGCAATTGTTTATTTCATCTTTTCCAATACTGTTAATTGTAGGTATCTGGATTTATTTCATGCGTCAGATGCAGGGCGGCGCTGGTGGTCGTGGTGCAATGTCTTTTGGTAAAAGCAAGGCAAGATTATTAGGTGAAGATCAGGTTAAAGTGAACTTTTCTGATGTGGCCGGTTGTGATGAAGCCAAGGAAGAAGTTAGTGAACTCGTTGATTTCTTAAGCGATCCGGGTAAATTCACCAAACTGGGTGGTAAGCTCCCGCGTGGCGTTTTAATGGTGGGAAGTCCGGGAACGGGTAAAACCTTATTGGCAAAAGCCATTGCAGGTGAAGCTAAGGTGCCATTTTTTACCATATCAGGTTCTGACTTTGTTGAAATGTTTGTTGGTGTGGGTGCGTCGCGTGTACGTGATATGTTTGAACAGGCTAAAAAGCATGCACCTTGTATTATCTTTATTGATGAAATTGATGCCGTGGGTCGTCATCGTGGTGCCGGTCTTGGCGGTGGTCACGATGAAAGAGAACAAACTTTAAACCAATTATTAGTTGAAATGGATGGTTTTGAGGGTAATGAAGGCGTCATTGTTATTGCCGCTACTAACCGCCCTGATGTACTTGATCCTGCCTTATTACGCCCTGGGCGCTTTGACCGTCAGGTCGTTGTACCGTTGCCTGATATCAAAGGTCGTGAGCATATCCTTAAGGTTCATTTGCGTAAAGTGCCTATTGATGACAATGTGCAGCCAAAATACATTGCTCGCGGCACACCCGGATTTTCTGGTGCTGATTTAGCCAACCTTGTGAATGAGGCGGCTTTATTTGCGGCAAAATTTGATTCCCGTGTGGTCACCATGGAGCATCTGGAAAAAGCCAAAGATAAAATCATGATGGGGTCTGAGCGTAAATCTATGGTGATGAAAGACAAAGAAAAGAAGATGACTGCCTATCACGAATCAGGGCATGCTATTGTTGGCCTTCTGGTGCCATCACATGATCCGGTCTATAAGGTGAGTATTATCCCCCGGGGGAGAGCATTGGGTGTCACTATGTTTTTACCTGAGGAAGACCGTTATAGTCTGAGTAAAGAACAATTAAACAGTCAGATCTCCAGCCTGTTTGGCGGTCGTATTGCTGAAGAACTGATTTATGGTTCTGATATGGTGACAACGGGTGCCAGTAATGATATTGAGCGTGCGACTGACCTGGCTCGTAATATGGTCACCAAATGGGGCTTGTCTGCTAAATTAGGGCCATTGTCCTATTCTGAGGAAGAAGGAGAGATTTTCCTTGGTCGTTCTGTCACACAGCATAAAAATGTTTCAGATGAAACTGCTCATATTATTGATGAAGAAATTCGCAGTTTTATTGATAAAAACTATGCACGTTCAGAACAGATCCTGAAGGATAACATTGATAAATTACATGCCATGACTGACGCATTGATGAAGTATGAAACCATTGACCGCGATCAGATTGACGATGTTATGGCAGGAAAAACACCTCGTGAACCTAAAGGCTGGTCTGATATTGATTCATCGGGTCCGGAAGGTGGTTCTACTGTGAGCAGTGAAGAAAAAGCAGACTCAGGAAGCGAGCAAAAAAAGGACTCAGCTGATGGCTCTATTGGCGGTCCGGCAGATCAGCATTAATTTGTAACATCTTGTATTAAGAGATGCGTTCTTACAATTCTACTCTTATCCTAAAAAGGACAGCGATAATTACCATATTCTTTAATTATCGCTGTCTCTAATCAAACTATGACAAACAACCTCATTCGTTGCGCTGATCGAGAACTATCACTTGGTTCCCCTGTTGTGATGGGCATATTAAATGTTACCCCGGATTCATTTTCTGATGGCGGTTTATTCAGTAACTCAGAAAAAGCACTTCGCCAGGCAGAAAAAATGCTTGCTGATGGTGCTCTGATCATTGATATTGGTGGTGAATCAACCCGACCCGGAGCAAAATTAGTTTCAGAGTCCGAAGAGCTGGATAGAGTGCTCCCTATTATTGAAAAGATACATCAGGAACTGGATGTAATAACGTCCATCGATACCAGTAAAGCCATTGTGATGAAAGAAGCTGCCAGAGCAGGGTGTGGGATGATTAATGATGTTATGGCTTTGCGTGGTGATGGTGCTCTTGAAGCGGCTCAGCAAACAGGTTTACCCGTTTGTTTGATGCATATGAAAGGTGAGCCGCGAACCATGCAGTCTGAGCCACAATATGATGATGTAGTTTTTGAAGTTAAAGACTTTTTAACACAACGAATAGAGCAATGCCTGGCTCAGGGTATAAAAAAAGAACAGATTATCATTGACCCGGGATTTGGCTTTGGTAAAACATTGGCGCATAATATTACGCTGTTTAAGCATATTGATGTATTGACAGAGCTTGGCTTTCCCGTTTTGGTGGGTGCTTCACGTAAAAGTATGATTGGGCAAATTACCGATAGAAATATAGAAGATCGTCTGGCAGGAAGTCTTGCTCTGGCAACTCTGGCGGCAATTAATGCTGCTGCCATAATTAGAGTTCATGATGTGGCTGAAACAGTTGATGCGCTTAAAATAACGCATGCATTAGCTTAATTTATCGTAACTATTCAATGTGTCTTGCTTTATATACAGGCTTTTTTTATGCGATACACTGAATAGTTATAATTTATCAACACTCACTCAAGCAGTACTTATGAGTTGAATCTGGACAAAGAAAATAACGACATGAAAAAGAAATACTTTGGTACTGATGGAATTCGTGGAAAAGTAGGACAATATCCTATGACTGCAGAATTTATTCTTAAGCTGGGCTGGGCTGCTGGTCGGGTTTTGGCAAAGCAGGGTAAAGGTAAAGCTGTTATTGGTAAGGACACCCGAATTTCCGGTTATATGTATGAATCAGCATTAGAAGCGGGTTTGTCAGCCGCAGGTATTGATTGTCTTTTGACAGGTCCTATGCCGACTCCTGGAATAGCCTATCTGACACGCACCATGAATGCTCAGCTTGGTATTGTCATCAGTGCTTCCCACAATCCCTATTATGATAATGGCATTAAGTTTTTTTCAGCAGATGGGACAAAACTATCAGATGAGATTGAACATGCTATTGAAGCAGAGCTGGAACATGAAATGGTGACTGTTGAGTCATCACAATTAGGTAAAGCCAAACGTATCAAGGATGCTTCCGGGCGTTATATCGAACATTGTAAGGGGACTTCCCCGTTTTTTATGGATTTAACCGGGCTGAGAATTGTGCTTGATACCGCACATGGTGCTGCCTATCAGGTTGCTCCCAGTGTTTTTTCTGAACTCGGTGCAGAAGTTATTGTGATTGGTAATGAACCGAATGGTGTCAATATTAATGAAAAAGTGGGTTCAACCTATCCAGAAACGCTGCAGCAGACCGTAATGCAGCATCGCGCTGATTTAGGTATTGCGTTAGATGGTGATGCTGATCGTGTATTAATGGTTGATCACAAGGGTGAAGTTGTCGATGGCGATGAGTTATTATTTATTATTGCTATGGCTCGAAAAAATCATCAGGATACCAATGATTTTGGTGTCGTTGGTACCTTGATGAGTAATCTTGGGATGGAAACAGCGCTTAAAAAGTCAGGCCTGGGTTTTGTTCGTGCTGATGTCGGTGATCGTTATGTTATGGAAGAATTGAATAATCGAGGCTGGGCCATCGGTGGTGAATCTTCGGGGCATATTATTTGTCTTGACCGAACGACGACAGGAGATGGTATCGTTGCTGCATTACAAGTACTTGCTGCAATTATTGAGAGTAATAAAACCTTACATGAATTAAAAAATGGTATGGATAAATACCCCCAGCATATGATTAATGTCAGAGTGGGCAAAAAGGTCGATCCATTGACTTCAGAAGAAGTTGTCAAGGCTGTCTCTGATGCAGAACAACGTTTAGCAGATAAAGGCCGGGTATTATTAAGAGCCTCGGGAACAGAACCTCTTATTCGGGTGATGATAGAAGGTTCAGATGAAAGACAGGTATTGAAAGAAGTTAAAGAACTGGCTGATATAGTCGAACAGGTTTTTAAATAACAAAATAATTTTGCTTAATAGATGAGCAACATGAAAGTTTTATAAGCTCAGGAATTGATTTTTTGAGGCTATAAAGGTATCATTTCGCGCTGAACAGAAAAAATAGGAAGAACAATGCGTACACCATTAGTAGCTGGAAATTGGAAAATGAATGGCTCCAGAGAGAGCATCAAAGAATTAATCAATGGCGTAGTTGAAGGAGCTAAACCTTTAAATGACGTAGATATTGCGGTTTGTCCTTCTGCTATTCATATTGCTGATGTCACTGCAGCAACTGAGGGTAGTAATGTTGCCGTGGGTTCACAACATGCATGTACAGAGCTTAAAGGTGCATTTACTGGTGAAACATCTATTGACATGATTAAAGAATTTGGCTGCCAGTATGCCATTGTCGGACACTCTGAGCGCCGTACAATTTATGGCGAAACGGATGAAATTGTGGCCAAAAAATTTGCTGTTGTAAAAGAAGCCGGTATGATCCCTATTTTTTGTATTGGTGAAACACTCGAAGAACGTGAAGCAAACATTACCGAGAAAGTGTGTGCACGCCAAATTGATGCTGTCTTTGCCCTTGAAGGTGATAATGCATTTGAAGGTGCTGTGATTGCATATGAGCCTGTTTGGGCCATTGGTACAGGTAAAACAGCTTCACCAGAACAAGCACAGGCAGTACATGCATTCATTCGCCAGCATATTGCTGAGCGTAATGCCGATATCGCCGAGAAAGTACAGATTTTGTATGGTGGTAGTATGAATCCTATGAATGCCAAAGATCTGATGGCTAAAAATGATATAGATGGTGGCTTGATTGGTGGTGCTTCTTTGAAACATGAAGATTTTCTGGCAATTTGTCAGGCTGCTCAAGTAAGCATTTAGGGTTTTATTAATAAATTTTTTCGCAATCTTAAGATAAACTGGTAATAAAAAATATGGAAGCAGTAATACTGGCAGTTCACATTGTCATTGCAATTACACTCATTGGCTTGATTCTAATTCAGCAAGGTAAAGGTGCTGATGCAGGAGCTGCTTTTGGCGGCGGTGGTGGTGCATCATCAACTGTCTTTGGTAGTCAGGGTTCAGGCAATTTTTTAAGTAAATCAACGGCAGTTCTGGCAACCGTCTTCTTTGTAACCAGTTTGTTTTTATCATATCTTTCAGGCCAGGTTTCTGCAGAAAAAACAGAAGCTGTTGAAGTGTTAAATCGGGTCGAACAAATTCAATCTGAAGATAAACCGGCTGTACCTGTTTCAGCTAATACTCCTGCTGAAACAACAGATAAACCTTCATTACCGGTTGAATAACATTTGACCTACAAAATAGCTTCTATTTTGCAGCTTATGTTTTAAAAAATGAATTAGCCGATGTGGTGAAATTGGTAGACACGCTACCTTGAGGGGGTAGTGGCTTATGGCTGTGCCGGTTCGACTCCGGCCATCGGCACCAAATTGAGACATTGTTTATTTAATAATAAATAATGTCGGAAGTGTAAATTTAGCACAAAGCTCCTGTAGAAAAGTATTAAAATAATAAACCTGTAAAGTCAGAATAAAGTACTTTTCATGATGTTGAATATAGTTTAAAGTATTACCAATCTCTTATTCAACATAATGAATATACGTTTTTAAGAACATAGCTAAAAAAATTTAAATAATATTAGTGTTCGATGTCCATCGCATTAGATATCGGATAAAGTAAGGATCTAATATGCTTGAAAATTATCTTCCCGTACTTATTTTTATGGGAGTAGGCCTTTTAGTTGGAATTGGAATGACTGTGATGGGGCTGATTTTATCTCCACATCGTCCTGATCGTGAAAAAAACTCCCCTTATGAGTGCGGCTTTGAAGCATTCGAAGATTCCCGCCTAAAATTTGATGTCCGTTATTATCTGGTCGCCATCCTCTTTATTATCTTTGATTTGGAAATAGCATTTCTTTTCCCCTGGGCTGTTGTACTCGATACAATCGGTACCTTTGGATTGATTGCTATGGCAATATTTCTAGGACTTTTGGTTGTTGGTTTTATCTACGAGTGGAAAAAAGGTGCGCTTGAATGGGAATAGAGGGAATTTTAGAAGAAGGTGTTATCACCACAACTGCTGATAAACTCATCAATTGGGCAAGAACCGGTTCAATGTGGCCTATGACCTTTGGTCTGGCATGCTGTGCAGTTGAAATGATGCAGGCAGGTGCTTCACGTTATGACCTTGACCGATTTGGTATTGTCTTCAGACCAAGCCCGCGTCAATCAGATGTCATGGTTGTTGCTGGTACATTGGTGAATAAAATGGCACCCGCTTTACGTAAAGTTTATGACCAGATGGCTGAACCTCGCTGGGTGATCTCCATGGGATCCTGTGCTAATGGTGGTGGTTATTATCACTATTCCTATGCTGTTGTCAGAGGCTGTGATCGGGTCGTACCTGTCGATATTTATGTACCGGGCTGTCCACCGACTGCGGAAGCACTGTTGTACGGTATTATCCAGTTACAGAATAAAATTAAACGTACTAATACGATTGCACGATAAGAGAACACGTTGAATGTCGCAATATTACTCTGAATTATCTGACAAAGTAATCAATACATTGGCAGAAATAGAAACCGTAAAGGCTGTTGTTGCACACGGTGAACTGACTATTGAAGTAAGCAAAGAAAATCTCGTCCGGATTTGTCAGACATTACGGGATAATCAAGAGCTTGCCTTTGATACAGCCATTGATATCTGTGGTGTCGATTATAGTACTTATGAAGGTTCTAAAGCCTATACTTCCCGTTATGCCTCTGTTTACCATTTACTATCAGTAAAAAATAATCATAGAATTCGTGTCAGAACCTGGTTAGATGATGACTTCCCTATGGTTGACTCTGTTGTGTCTGTCTGGAGTGGAGCCAATTGGTTTGAACGTGAAGCCTTTGATATGCTGGGTATTCTTTATTCAGGGCATCCTGACTTACGTCGAATCTTAACTGATTATGGTTTTATTGGTCATCCATTGCGCAAAGACTTTCCTTTAGTTGGACAGGTTGAAATGCGTTATGATGCAAACAAGCAACGTGTTATCTATGAACCTGTGACGATAGAAGAACGAGTGAATATTCCAAGAATTATCAGAGACGATAATCGTTATGCAGAACGCCTTGCTGATAAAGAACAAGCTGGTAGTGATGATAGTAAGAGTCAAGGGGAAAGTGCTTAATGTCAGAAATTCAGAATTATATACTTAACTTTGGTCCTCAGCATCCTGCAGCCCATGGTGTGCTGCGTTTAATTTTAGAACTGGATGGTGAAGTCGTTCAAAGAGCCGATCCGCATATTGGTCTGCTGCATCGCGGTACAGAAAAGCTGGCCGAAAGCCGGATCTATAATCAAACAGTCGGCTATATGGATCGTTTAGATTACGTCTCTATGATGTGTAATGAACATGCTTACTGTCTGACCATTGAAAAATTATTAGATATAGAAGTACCTGAGCGAGCACAATACATTCGTGTGATGTTTGACGAAATTACCCGCCTTTTAAACCATTTAATGTGGCTTGGTACTCATGGACTTGATGTCGGTGCCATGACCATGTTTCTTTATTGTTTCAGAGAACGTGAAGATTTACTGGATGCCTATGAAGCGGTATCTGGTGCGCGTATGCATGCCAGTTACTATCGTCCAGGGGGTGTTTATCGTGATTTACCAGATAGTATGCCTCAGTATGAAGCATCACAATGGCATTCTCAGGCAGAAGTTGATGAACAGAATAAAAATCGTCAGGGTTCATTATTAGACTTTTTAAAAGATTTTACTGACCGTTTTGAAGGTTATGTTGATGAGTATGAAACCTTATTGACTGATAACAGAATCTGGAAACAAAGACTGGTTGATATTGGCTGTGTCACCGCTGATGAAGCAAAGGATTTAGGCTTTACAGGGCCAATGCTGCGCGCTTCAGGTGTTCCCTGGGATATAAGAAAAATGGAACCCTATGCCGCTTATGACAAAGTTGATTTTGATATTCCGGTTGGCACTAATGGCGACTGTTACGATCGTTATGTCGTACGTGTTGAAGAAATGCGCCAGTCAAATCGAATTATCATTCAATGTATAGACTGGCTGCAGAATAATCCAGGCCCGGTGATGCATGAAGATCATAAAGTAACTATGCCTGACCGTATGGATATGAAACAGGATATGGAAGGACTGATTCATCACTTTAAACATTTTACCGAAGGTTATGGTGTACCAGAAGGCGAAGCTTACTGCTCTGTAGAACAGCCAAAGGGTGAATTTGGAACTTATATTGTTTCAGATGGTGCCAATAAACCCTATCGTTTAAAAATCAGAGCATCGGGTTTTGTAAATATGTCAGCGCTTAATTTTTTAACTGAAGGTCATATGCTGGCTGATGTGGTCACCGTTATTGGTACACTTGATATTGTATTCGGGGAGGTTGACCGTTAATGTCTGAGATAAACAAAGACTTGATTAATGCGGCATCAAGAGTAGATATTGATCAATGGGTCGCCAAATATCCAGCGGATCAAAAACAGTCAGCGGTTATGGCTGCCTTGCGTATTGTTCAGGATCAAAATGGTGGCTGGTTGACCACTGAACTGATGGATGCAGTTGCAAGCTATCTGGATATGGATAAAATTCATGTCTATGAAGTGGCGACGTTTTATTCCATGTATGAACACAAACCTGTGGGCAAACACAAGATTTGTGTGTGTACCAATATATCCTGTATGGTTTGTGGTTCAGGAGAAATTGTTGATCATCTGGAAGATAAACTGGACGTCAAAATGGGTGGAACAACCGAAGATAATCGTTTTACTCTCAAAGAAGTTGAATGTCTTGGCGCTTGTTCTGGAGCACCGATGATACAAATTGGTGAGCACTATTATGAGAATCTTGACGCAGAAAAAATTGACAAGATTTTAGAAGAATTGAAATAGAAAGCTGTCTTTCTTAAAGACTAAAAATTGAAGGCTACCTTTCTCAAAGACTAAAGATTGAAAGCTTGAGTACCAAGCGGAGTATCGAATGGCAAACGAAGTTTGTTTTAGAACATTACATCTTGATGAACCATGGACACTGGAATCGTATCTCAGCGTTGGTGGTTATCAATCGCTGAAAAAAATTCTCACAGAGAAGATCCCGGCAGAAGATATCATTGAACAAGTAAAAACCTCAGCTTTAAGAGGCCGTGGTGGTGCAGGATTTCCAACAGGTTTGAAATGGAGCTTTATGCCGCGCCAGTCTGAAGGCCAGAAATACATTGTTTGTAATTCAGATGAAGGTGAGCCGGGTACCTGTAAAGACCGTGATATTTTACGCTATAACCCGCACCAGCTGATAGAAGGCATGGCAATTGCCGGTTATTGTATTGGTGCTGATACCGGTTATAACTACATTCGTGGTGAATTTTGGGAACCCTATAGCCGTTTTGATAATGCCCTCAAAGAAGCTCGTGAAGCGGGCTATCTGGGTGACAAGCTATTCGGCAGCGATTTTAATTTTGATGCGCATAGTCATCTGGGCGGTGGTGCTTATATCTGTGGTGAAGAGACTGCTTTGCTGGAATCCATTGAAGGTAAAAAAGGTCAGCCGCGTTTTAAACCGCCATTTCCGGCGGGATTTGGGCTGTATGGTAAACCTACCACTATTAATAATACGGAAACACTGGCTTCAATACCTGTTATTGTAGAAAAAGGCGGACAGTGGTTTCTGGAACACGGCAAGCCGAATAATGGCGGTACAAAACTATTTTCTGTATCAGGAAATGTGAACCGTCCGGGCAATTATGAAATTGATATGGGCACGCCATTTTCTGAATTATTAGAAATGTGCGGCGGCATGAAAGACGGCTATAAACTCAAAGCAGTCATTCCCGGTGGTAGTTCTTCTCCGGTTATTCCAGGCGATCAAATGATGGATGTCACCATGGACTATGACAGTATTCAGGCTGCTGGTTCAATGCTGGGTTCAGGTGCGGTAATCATTCTTAATGATAAAGTCTGTATGGTCAATGCCTTAGCTCGTTTATCACATTTTTATCAGGAAGAATCCTGTGGTCAATGTACCCCTTGTCGTGAAGGTACGGGCTGGTTATCACACATCATGCATCGTATTGAACATGGTCATGGTAAACAGGAAGATATTGATTTGTTAGATAAAGTGGCTGGTGACATTATGGGGCGCACAATTTGCGCACTGGGTGAAGCAGCTTCTATGCCGGTAAAAGGCTTTCTTAAGCACTATCGTGATGAGTTCCAATATCATATTGATCATAAGAAATGTATGGTTGGACCAGGCAGTAAATAAGCTAACAGTAAGCAATTTAATTATTTAACTAAACTCTTTATTTAGAGACGGATTTACGAGTATTTAATATGGTAACTATCGAAATTAACGGTCAACAGGTTGAAGCTGAGCAGGGTCAGATGCTTATTGAAGCTGCTGATAAGGCTGGCATAGCCATACCCCGTTTTTGTTATCATAAAAACCTGTCCATTTCTGCCAGTTGCCGTATGTGTCTGGTTGAAGTGGAAAAAGCACCCAAGCCAATGCCTGCCTGTGCAACCCCTGTTGCTGATGGTATGGTCGTTAATACCAAATCAACCTATGCTTTAGCAGCACAAAAATCAGTGATGGAATTTTTACTGATTAACCACCCCTTAGATTGTCCAGTATGTGATCAGGGTGGAGAATGTGATTTGCAGGAATTTTCTATTGGTTATGGTAGTGATAAATCACAATATGCTGAAATCAAACGAGTAGTTAAAGATAAAGATATTGGTCCACTTATCGCAACTGAATTAACACGTTGTATTCATTGTACTCGCTGTGTTCGTTTCGGGCAGGAAATTGCCGGAATGCGTGAACTGGGTGCTACAGGACGTGGTGACTGGATGGAAATCGGTACTTATATAGAAAAGAGTATAGATTCAGAATTATCCGGTAATATTATTGACCTTTGCCCGGTTGGTGCGCTGACATCTAAAGTGTCACGTTTTACTTATCGTGTATGGGAATTAGCAAATAATGACAGTATTAGTGCTCATGACTGTATCGGCTCAAACTGTAATGCTCAGACTAAAAATGGTGAGATAAAACGCGTAATTTCTCGACAGAATGACAGCATTAATGATGCCTGGATTTCAGATCGTGATCGCTATAGTTTTGAAGGTTTGCAAAGTGATGATCGCTTAACTAAACCAATGATTAAAAAAGATGGCGCATGGACTGAAGCCAGCTGGGATGATGCGCTGCAATTTGCCGTCAATAGTCTCAAAGACATAAAAGATAAGAGTCAGATTGGTACAGTCTGTTCACCTTCAGTAACAACTGAAGAAATGTACCTTCTACAGAAAGTAATGCGCGGCATTGGCAGTAATAATATTGATCATCGTCTACGTCAGTCTGATTTTAGAGGTCAGGATCAAGATCCTCTATTCCCTGGTCTGGGAATGAGTGTTGCAGATGTTGCAGCACAGCAGGCAGCCATACTTATCGGCTCAAATGTTCGTAAAGAACAACCGATTATGGGACACCAGTTAAGACAGGCCAGTTTAAAGGGTGCTAAGATTTCATTCGTAAACCCTGTCAGCTTTGATGCTAACTTCAATGTGGCTCATGAATTTACAATAGCCCCATCACAGATGTTTAAAGAATTAAAAGTACTGGCAAAAGTGGCACTGGAAAATTCATCTGCTGGTGCACCGGAAGGTCTGGCTGCATTAGTATCCTCGGTAAAAGTCACTGACGAGCACAAGCAATGTATTGCTGAATTATCAGACGCCGATAATTCAATGGTTATTTTAGGCACGATTGTTCAGGCCATGCCGAATTATTCTGCCATGAGAATACTGGCATCCTATATTGCTGACGCAAGTAATTCAACACTCAGTTATTTAACTCCTGGAGCTAATACTTCCGGTGCTTATTTATCGGGCTTATTACCCAATCGAACTCAGGTTGCTCAAGGTGAGTTTGCTAATACCGACGGTTTAGATACCCAGGCAATGTTTGCGCAAAAGCTTAAAGCCTATATTCTCTACGGTATTGAAGTTGAACGTGATTTAGATAATCCAGTGCAGGCAAGTCAGGCACTTGATAATGCTGATTTTGTTGTATCGCTAAGTGCTTTTGTTACTGATGCGATAAAAGCCGGCTCTGATGTCATACTGCCAATTTCAACTATTACTGAATCATCAGGCACTTTAATTAATGTTGCCGGCATATGGCAAAGTTTCAATGCAGTAAGCAAAGCAAAAGGGCTGTCTAAACCAGGCTGGAAAGTACTTCGAGTGATGGGCAACCTCTTTAATATTGATGGTTTTGACTATCAAAGCTCAGAAGACGTTATCAATGAGCTTAAATCAGCTTTAGCACTGGAAAACTCTCAATCAGAAACTAGCAGAGCTACAAATCAGCTGGTCTGGGATTGTCCCGAGAATATCAGTGCACAAACAACAGATATTCAGAGAATTGCTGAATTATCAATTTATAATGTCGACGCTGTTACGCGCAGAGCAACAGCCTTACAGAAAACTCAAGATGCACAGGTTGATGTTGCTAAAATCAACTCAGCACTTGCTAAAAAATTGAAACTTGAAGATGCACAGGCAGTGACAGCTAAACAGGCTGATAATACAGCTCAAGTGACTATCAGCATTGATAATAAAATTACTGATAATTGTGTTTATCTGTCGGCGGGTAACGTCGCAGCGTCATCTCTGGGTGGCGGCTTTGATACAATTGAACTTATACCAGCGTAGAATGGCTAATTAAGCGGAGCAAATTTTGGTAGACCTGATTTTATCCATTTATGAAATACCGATTATAAATATACTCGTCAAGATCATTGCGATCCTGGTGCCGTTATTATTAACCGTTGCTTATTTCACTTATTTTGAGCGAAAAATAATTGGCTATATGCAAGTGCGTATCGGGCCAAACCGTGTCGGTCCAAGAGGCTGGCTACAGCCTATCGCTGATGCAATGAAATTAATGTTTAAGGAAATTATTTTTCCTTCCGGCGCCAATAAAATCCTCTTTACCATTGCTCCAACTCTGACAATTGCAACAGCACTGGCTGCCTGGGCAGTTATACCATTTGGCGCAGAAATGGTTTTAGCTGATCTTAATGTTGCTCTGCTTTATATTCTTGCGATGACCTCAGTCGGTGTTTATGGAGTGATTCTGGCTGGCTGGTCTTCTAACTCTAAATACGCCATTATGAGTACCCTGAGAACTGCAGCACAAGTGGTTTCTTATGAAATAGCCATGGGCTTTGCTCTGGTTGGTGTTGTTATGGCAGCAAGAAGCCTTAATATCGGTGACATTGTTGCCGGACAAAGCGGCAGTATCTGGGGCTGGTATATGTGGCCGTTATTACCACTTTTTGTTATCTACTTTATTTCAGGTGTAGCAGAAACCAATCGTGCACCATTTGATGTAGCAGAAGGTGAATCAGAAATCGTTGCTGGTTTCCACGTAGAATATTCCGGTATTTTATTTGCCATTTTCTTCCTGGCTGAATATGCCAATATGATCCTGATTTCTATAATGGCAGCTCTATTATTTATGGGCGGATGGTTATCACCCTTTCAAGGTGTGGAATTTTTAGGATTGGGTTCAAGTTTCCTTGCGGGTTCCAGTATAGTCTGGTTACTCAGTAAAACCGCAATATTTATGTTCTTGTTCCTATGGTTCAGAGCAACTTTCCCGCGCTATCGTTATGACCAAATAATGCGCTTAGGCTGGAAAGTCTTTATACCAATAACAATCGTCTGGATTTATGTGATTGGCATTATGTATTATGCAGAATTAGCACCCTGGTTCATTAAGGGATAAGTTAATGGATAATATGATAATGAATAAATATGGAAAGAGTATCCAGGAGACGGCATTGATAAAGACCGCTTTAATTAAGATAGCTTTTGTAAGGAGTATTGGGTGAAACAATTGACTCAATTTTTTAATAGTCTATTTTTGGCCGAATTGTTTAAAGGCCTGAGCGTGACTGGACGTTATCTTTTTAAGAAAAAAATAACGGTACAATATCCTGAAGAGAAAACACCACAGTCTTATCGTTTTAGAGGACTGCATGCACAACGTCGTTATGCCAATGGTGAAGAACGTTGTATTGCCTGTAAATTGTGTGAAGCGATTTGTCCTGCACTGGCTATCAGTATTGAGTCAGAAGAGCGTGAAGATGGTTCACGTAGAACTAAAAGTTATGATATCGATTTAACGAAATGTATTTTTTGTGGTTTCTGTGAAGAATCCTGTCCGGTGGATGCCATTGTTGAAACACGGATTTTTGAATATCATGGTGAAGAAAAAAGTGATTTGTATATGACTAAAGAAAAATTACTTGCAGTTGGTGATAAATACGAAGAACAAATTGCTGCTGATAGAGCAGAAGATGCTTCTTATCGCTAAACTTCATTTTTTTAAATGAATGACTAACTAATAAATAACAAACAGGCAGAGTTTAAGCTGCCCAGCTTGGATATAGTTTATGGAAACAATTGTTTTTTACGTATTTTCAGCCTTTATGATCCTGTCCGCCTTAATGGTGATCACAGTTCATAACCCGGTACGAGCCGCATTTTTTCTCGTATTGACCTTTTTTTCCTCGGCAGCAGTCTGGCTGCTGTTAGAGGCTGAGTTTCTGGCGATTATCCTGATCATTGTGTATGTGGGTGCTGTTATGGTGCTGTTCCTTTTTGTTGTAATGATGCTGGATGTTAATTTGGCAGAACTTAAAAAAGGCTTTGTAAAAAATTTACCACTGGCAGTAATTGTTGCATTGGCAATGTTTGCCATGATTTTTATGGTAGTCGGCGGTGAACAATTCGGTGTCCAGAACTTCGCTGTACCAGAACGTCATGCTGCTGATTATAGTAATGTGTCTGCTTTAGGTCAGCTGCTTTATACTGAATACGTCTATTCTTTTGAAATCGCCGCGGTGATTTTATTGGTGGGTATTGTTGCTGCAATCAGCTTAACGCTTAGACGTCGTCCTAATACCAGACATCAGAAGGTTGAAGATCAGGTTGCTGTTAAAGGAGCCGATCGTCTACGTGTTGTTAAAGTAGAGTCTCAGCCAAGAAAACACACCATAGATAATGCAGAGGTAAAGAAATAATGCTGACATTAACTCATTTTCTGGTGCTTGGTGCCATTCTCTTTTCGATTAGTTTAGCCGGAGTTTTTATTAATCGTAAAAACGTTATTATTCTGCTGATGTGTGTTGAATTGATGCTGCTGGCGGTTAACACCAACTTTATTGCCTTTTCACATTTCTTAGGCGATACCGCAGGACAAGTATTTGTTTTCTTTATTCTCACAGTTGCTGCGGCTGAAGCTGCAATTGGTTTAGCAATTTTAGTCGTCTTGTTTAGAAATAAACGCACGATTAATGTTGAAGAACTTGATACATTGAAGGGTTGATCCAGTGTTTGAAAATTATAGCGACTCACAAGTTTATCTTGCCATCGTTCTGGCGCCGCTTATCGGCTCTATTATTGCCGGTGTGTTTAATGCCTATATCAGTCGTGCGGTAGCGCATACTGTCACAATTGCAGGTGTTGCCATATCCTTTATTCTGGCGATGTTTGTTTTTAAATACTTTGCCTTTGATGGTGCTCAGGCCTATAACGAAACCGTATATACCTGGATGGTCAGCGACGGTATTCGTTTTGAAGTCGGCTTCTTAATTGACAACCTGACATCAATGATGCTGGTGGTGGTCAGTTTTGTTTCCCTTATGGTGCATTTATACACGATTGGCTATATGCAGGAAGATCCCGGCTATAAACGTTTCTTTAGTTATATTTCACTGTTTACCTTCTCCATGTATATGCTGGTTATGTCTAATAACTTCCTGCAGTTATTCTTCGGCTGGGAAGCCGTGGGTCTTGTTTCATATCTGTTGATTGGTTTTTATTACAAAAAAGAAAGTGCCATCTTTGCTAATATGAAAGCCTTTATAGTGAACAGAGTGGGTGATTTTGGTTTTATCCTCGGTATTGCCGGCGTACTAATGGTCTTTAATACTCTGGATTATGCTGATGTTTTTGCTATGGCAAACTCTAAAGCTGATTTAACTATAGAGATTATTCCCGGTGACTTCTTGTTTGGTGGTGAGTGGTCAATGATGACTGTCATCTGTATTTTATTATTTATTGGTGCCATGGGTAAATCAGCTCAGGTGCCATTGCATGTGTGGCTGCCTGATTCAATGGAAGGTCCTACACCAATCTCTGCATTAATTCATGCGGCAACAATGGTTACCGCGGGCATCTTTATGGTGACCAGAATGTCACCGCTTTTTGAATTATCAGAAACGGCACTGTCATTTATTCTCGTTATTGGTGCTATTACTGCATTGTTTATGGGCTTTCTGGGTATTATCCAAAATGATATTAAACGAGTGGTTGCCTACTCTACATTGTCTCAGCTGGGTTATATGACGGTTGCACTGGGTGCTTCTGCCTATTCTGCGGCAGTATTTCATTTGATGACTCATGCTTTCTTTAAAGCCTTATTGTTCCTTGCCGCAGGTTCAGTCATTATTGGTATGCACCATGTTCAGGATATCCGTAAAATGGGCGGCTTGAAGAAATATATGCCCATCACCTATTGGACTTCATTACTGGGTACTCTTGCTCTGATTGGCTTCCCGGGTTTCTCCGGTTTCTATTCAAAAGACAGTATTATTGAAGCCGTCCATGCATCATCGATTGCCGGTTCTGATTTTGCTTATTATGCTGTTTTAGCCGGGGTATTTATTACCGCTCTTTATAGTTTACGACTGTTCTTTATTGTGTTTCACGGTGAAGAGAGAATGGATCACCACACCAAAGAGCATCTAAAAGAATCTCCCTGGGTTGTTACCGTACCATTAGTGTTACTGGCTATTCCTTCAGTCATTATTGGCGGCATGACCATCAGCAGTGTTTTATACGGTGATTATTTCAACAATGTTGTTATTGTGCAGCAGGCTCATGATGTCTTAGGACACTTGAAAGAGACTTATCATGGTCCTTTATCTATGATTCTGCATGGTATTACTCAAGCACCATTTTTTCTGATGGTGGCGGGTATTGCAACGGCCTGGTATTTGTATATGAAAAATCCTGAGCTGCCGGCAAAGATCAAAGGTTCATTTGGTTTGATTTACGATATTCTTGATAATAAGTATGGTTTCGATACATTTAATGAAAAAGTAATTGCTGGTGGTACTCGTGGTTTAGGAAATATTTTTTCCAAATTCGGTGATATTATGATTATTGACGGCTTTGTCGTTAATGGCTCAGCTAAAAGCGTTGCCTGGTTCTCAGGAATTATAAGACACGTACAAACAGGTTATTTATATCATTATGCATTTGCCATGATTCTGGGTTTAATTGGTCTATTGGCACTGGTTATCTTTTAAGTCGCTCTGATAAGAGCTGCTTTAAGATAAGTTAAAGAATTTTTACATGATGGTTAAAAATCAGAGTAAAAATTCATAATAAAGATTTTAGTAAAAAGGGTAGTTAATTCATGTTTTCAAATTTGCCGTTATTGAGTCTGGTGATTTGGACTCCCATCATCGGTGGGATGCTAGTGCTGGCAACTGGAAGTAAAAACAATATTGAAGCAAAGGTGCTGTCTTTATTGGTTTCTTTAGTGACACTGGTACTTTCAATTCCATTGTGGACACAATTTGATGTCAGTCTTGCCAGCATGCAGTTTGAAGAATTAATCCCATGGATTAGCAGTTTTCATATTAATTATCATATCGGTATCGATGGTATCTCCATGCCGTTGATTCTGCTCACCACGTTTATTACAGTTATCGTAATTATTGCCGGCTGGAAGGTGATTACTTATAAAACCGCTCAGTATATGGCGGCTTTCTTAATTCTTGAAGGATTAATGATTGGTGCTTTTGCCTCTGTGGATGCCATGCTGTTTTATGTATTCTGGGAAGCACTATTGATTCCAATGTTTGTCATTATTGGTATCTGGGGTGGCCCGAATCGTGTTTATGCCACTATTAAGTTTTTTCTTTATACTTTTTTGGGTTCAGTGTTAATGCTGATATCTCTACTGTATATGTATATGCATGCGGTGGATGTCAATGGTGTCGGTACATTCAATATTCAGGATCTGCATAAATTACCACTGTCATTAAATGCACAGATATTAATCTTCTTATCCTTTTTATTAGCCTTTGCCGTCAAAGTGCCAATGTGGCCGGTACATACCTGGTTACCGGATGCGCACGTTGAAGCACCCACAGGAGGCTCAGTGATTCTGGCTGCTATTATGTTAAAACTGGGTGGTTATGGTTTTGTCAGGTTTAGTTTACCGATTACTCCTGATGCCAGTATGACACTGGACTGGCTGGTTATTCTATTATCATTGATCGCAATTGTTTATATCGGCTTTGTTGCCCTGGTTCAGGCTGATATGAAGAAGCTGATTGCTTATTCATCAATTTCACATATGGGCTTTGTTACCTTAGGCTTCTTCTTATTATGGAAGATCACTGACAATACCGGCTCAGCCTCAGGTGCTGTTCTAGGCCTCGAAGGTGGTATGGTGCAAATGATATCACATGGCTTTATCTCTGCCGCAATGTTCCTCAGTGTTGGTGTTTTATATGACAGAATGCATTCTCGTATGATTAAAGATTATGGTGGTGTAGTGAATACTATGCCTGCTTTTGCTACCTTTGCGGTATTTTTTGCCATGGCCAATGCCGGTCTGCCGGGAACTTCAGGCTTTGTGGGTGAATTTATGGTGATTATGGCAGCCTTTAAAGCAAATTTCTGGTATGCCTTCTTAGCCGCTATTACCCTTATCCTTGGTGCTGCTTACACCTTATGGATGATTAAGAGAGTTGTCTTCGGCCCGATCGTCAATGAACAGGTTGAACATTTAGATGATATGTCGGGACGAGAGTTCTTTATGATGCTGCTGTTAGCTTTCGCTGTGTTAATCATAGGACTTTATCCGGCGCCATTATTAGAAGTAATGCATGCCAGTATTGATAATCTGGTAGCACATATATCGATATCTAAAATACAGTAAAATAACTGACTCCTCTTCTCTTACAAACAAAGAGTCAAACAAAGAGTTAAAGAGATTTAAATAGTGAGTTTAGCAGGCTCAATTTTAATTGAGCAGAAACAGGACTAGAGTAAGAAAACTATGAATTTTGTAACACCTGATTTTATGCCGGCCATGCCGGAAATCTTCTTACTGTCGATGGTGTGTGTCATCATGATCATTGATTTGTTTTTGAAAGATGAAAGCAGAGGCGCAACTTATGTGCTGTCATTAATTGCCTTAATTGCTACTGCTTTTCTGTCATTCTCTAATTTCTCAACAGAAAGTATTACGACCTTCAATGGTTCCTTTATTCTTGATCCTATGGCCACTATCTTAAAAATAGCCATCTGTATTATTGTTGTCGGTGTTTTCATCTACGCAAAAGACTATCTTAAAGATCGAAATATGTATAAGGGTGAATATTTTACTCTGGGTTTATTCGGTGTACTCGGCATGATGGTGATGGTTTCTGCTGGTAACTTCCTGACAGTTTATCTGGGCTTAGAGTTGTTATCTTTATCAATGTACGCCATGATTGCCATGCAGCGTGATTCCATTGTTGCTTCAGAAGCCGCCATGAAATACTTTATTCTGGGCGCCATTGCATCAGGTATACTTCTCTATGGTATGTCCATGGTTTATGGTGTTACCGGTTCTTTGGATTTAGCTACCATTAATAAAGCTGTTTCGGGTGCTGATCGAGTGGTGATGAGCTTTGGTCTGGTGTTTATTATTCTGGGTGTTGCCTTTAAACTGGGTGCTGTACCATTTCATATGTGGATGCCGGATGTTTATCACGGCTCACCAACTTCAGTTACTTTATATATTGCCAGTGCACCAAAAATTGCCGCCTTTGCCATGATGTACCGTCTGCTGGTTGATGGTCTGGCGGGTATGCAGGCTGACTGGCAAATGATCTTAATTATCCTTTCAGTATTATCTATGGTGTTTGGTAATATCGTTGCCATAGCACAAACCAATATTAAACGTATGCTGGCCTATTCCACGATTTCACATGTCGGTTTTATCATTATGGGTGTGGTTGCCGGTACTCAGGCAGGCTATGGTGCTGCAATGTTTTATGCCATTGTTTATGCCATTATGAGTGTTGCTGGTTTTGGTATGATTATTCTGCTGAGCCGTGCAGGATTTGAAGCGGAAAATATCGAAGACTTTAGAGGACTTAATCAAAGAAGTCCCTGGTTTGCCTTTGTTATGATGGCTATTATGTTTTCCATGGCAGGTGTGCCTCCATTCCTGGGTTTCTGGGCAAAAATTGCCGTTTTACAGGAAGCAATTAACAGCGGTTTTCTCTGGTTGGCGATTGTCGGTGTAATGGCTTCGGTTATTGGTGCTTTTTATTATCTTAGAGTGATAAAAGCGGTTTACTTTGACAAGCCGACTGATGAGACTCCCATACAGGCTAGTATGGATATTCGTCTGACCTTAAGTTTGAATGGTATGGCTATTTTAGCCTTTGGTCTATATCCAACAGCTCTGATTACATTGTGTATTAGTGCTTTTGCCTGATCCCTTTAGTAAGCTGTAAAAAAAGCCTGTCTTTGACAGGCTTTTTTTACAGCTTAAAATTTAAGCTATGGTAATATCTGGAACGTGACCATTTAACCTTAATAAATCAGAAAACGAATTTTGTTGACATAGATCAATAAAACGACTATTATAATAACAAAGTAAAACACTCAAGTATTATAAGAGGAAATTAAAATGGCTAGAAAAGGTGTAAAACGTTCAATACAGGTTTGGGGTTGTGATCTTGAAGATGGAACCAAAATTACTAACAACGATGAAGGTATTGTTAGTGTCATTGTTAATGGTGACAAATCCGTTACTGTAACTGATACAAACCATATCGAAACAATTGTTGAAGGTGCTCGTTGGGTATCTTATGTCCCACGTCAAAATTAGTAAATTTGTGTGTAGGATGCGAATGTTCAAAAATTTTAAGCTGAATGATTCTAATTCCTGCACACTTTAACCAATAATCCTCAATAAATTCCCCGGAAGCGTATTCATAGCTTCTGTCTTTAAAGTCTATATTCAAATTATCTTTTCAAAATATCGCCATTTACAATTGGGCATGCTAATCTATTTCTTGTGTTATGTTTGATTCTTTTTTTTAATAAAAAGCACATATGGAGAAAGATCGATGTCTGAAAAACACTTTGCATCAGGACAATGTTTATGTGGAATGGTTAAATAGTCAACCCTGAAAAACATATTATCTATTTGAAATATAAGGAATTAATCCTGATTTTGAGTGACCAGATCAACCAGAAATGTTATAATAA
>JAHXIM010000480.1 GCA_025655635.1 gamma proteobacterium symbiont of Lucinoma myriamae
TGGTTGGATACAATTTACATAGCGGTGATCCTCCTACAGGGGACTTACACCCCATTAGTTTATGCCCATGACGGGCGTACACAATTAATAAGATCAAAAAAGGCCGGTTAGCGATCAGCTAACCGGCCTTTTTAGTCTAGAACGCTATAGATAAAAGCTTACTTCTTCTTCTGCTTTTCTTTACGCTCTAAAGTTTCTTTAATCACTATTTCAGCAACGTTCTTAGGACATGCGCTATAGTGTGAAAACTCCATTGAGAACTGGCCACGACCAGAAGTCATCGTACGCAGATCACCAATATAACCAAACATCTCACTCAAAGGCGCTTCGGCTTTAATACGAGTACCTGTTGGCGTAGATTCCTGATCTTTGATCGTGCCGCGACGACGATTCAAGTCACCAATACAATCACCAACGTGAGCTTCTGGAGTAAATACGTCTACTTTCATGATAGGCTCAAGTAATTGCGGACCGGCTTTTTTCATAGACTGACGATAAGCACCATAAGCAGCTAATTCGAATGCCATTGCTGATGAATCCACTGCGTGGTATGAACCATCCAGTAAGGTAACAGATACGTCAACAACCGGGAATCCAGCCAGAACACCTTCGGCCATCATACGTCCGAAAGCCTTGTCGATAGCACCCCAGTATTCGCTTGGGACGTTACCACCAGTCACTTTAGATTCAAAGGTATAACCGCTGTTTGGCTCACCTGGCTCGATAATATAATCAATCTTACCAAACTGACCTGAACCACCAGACTGTTTCTTATGTGTGTAGCTGTCTTCAATTAATTGTGTAATAGACTCACGGTAAGCAACCTGAGGTTTACCTACAGTCACATCAACACCATGTGTACGTTTAAGGATATCAATCTTAATATCCAGATGTAATTCGCCCATTCCTTTAAGAATGGTTTCACCACTTTCTTCATCGGTCTCAACATGGAAAGAAGGATCTTCTTTAACCATTTTATTCAGCGCGATACCCATTTTTTCAGAGCCGCCCTTATCATTAGGACTAATGGCAATTGAGATAACGGGATCAGGGAAAACCATTGGTTCTAAGGTTGCAGGATTTTTTACATCACACAAGGTATGACCGGTCTGAGTATTTTTCAAACCAACAAAAGCAACAATATCGCCCGCTTCACAAGAATCTAATTCTTCACGAGAATCCGCATGCATTTCAACGATACGACCAATACGTTCCGTCTTACCGGTGAAAGTATTTAATAAGGTCATACCTTTCTCAACTCGACCGGAATAGATACGAGTAAAGGTCAGGGCACCAAAACGGTCATCCATGATTTTGAATGCTAAAGCACGAACAGGTCTCTCTGCATCAACAATGGCGTATTCACCCGTTTCATTACCTTCCAGATCAACTTCTGGTTGAGGTTTTACTTCCATTGGGTTTGGTAAATAATCGACCACCGCATTCAATACTAATTGAATACCCTTGTTCTTAAATGCAGAACCACAATAAGTTGGGAAGAAATCAAGAGCAATAGTACCCTTACGGATACAACGTTTGATATCATCAATAGAAGGCTCTTCACCTTCTAAATAAGCTTCCATCAGGTCATCATCCTGCTCAAGAGCTGTTTCGATTAATTGCTCACGGTACTCTTCAACTTTATCGACCATATCAGCAGGCACATCTTGTATTTCATATTTCTTTGGATCGCCTGAACCGTCCCACACCCATGCTTTACGGGTCAGCAGGTCAACAACACCGGTGAAGTCATCTTCTATACCGATTGGTAACACCATCACTACTGGATTAGCTTGTAATACGTTCTCAACTTGATCGACCACACGGTAGAAGTCTCCACCAAGACGATCCAGTTTGTTAACGAAGATAACACGAGCAACACCTGATTCATTAGCATAGCGCCAGTTAGTTTCTGACTGAGGCTCAACACCACCAGAAGCACAGAATACACCGACACCGCCATCAAGCACTTTTAAAGAACGATAGACTTCAATGGTGAAGTCAACGTGTCCCGGTGTGTCAATAATATTCATACGGTGGCCATCCCACTCACATGAAGTCGCAGCAGACTGAATGGTAATACCACGTTCCTGCTCTTGTTCCATGAAGTCGGTGGTTGCTTCACCATCATGTACTTCACCAATCTTATGGGTTTTGCCCGTTAGATTCAAAATACGTTCGGTTGTGGTAGTCTTACCAGCATCAACGTGTGCGAAGATGCCTATGTTACGGTATTTGCTTAAATCAGCCATAATATTACTCTGGTTAAACTCTGGTTAATTGATATAAAACGTGTTCTTGTTTCACTTTCTGATAGCGAAAAAAATATCGGCACCAAGTTATTTCATTGGTGTTTCAAATCTTTAAAAACAGACGGAAAAATAGCTTCAGCAGACACAGATATTGCTATAAAATTCTGGCCGGATGCTGAGATGCATAGAAAATTACCCGCGATTTTAGTGATTTTATGGCGAAACATCAACAAAAATAACGTTTTATTACTAATTTTTATTTAAATAAGAGAAAATATTCGCTTAAATTCCATAAATAAGCCGTTTATCTGATGCCTGTCAATGACAAAATTATTCGTTTATTTTACTATGTACGTAGATAATTAAGAATCTGTATTTCGTTGTGCCCGGTGATTTGAGGGTGTTCTGATGAGAACAAAATTCAAATTAATGTTATTGCTTATTATGTTTCTATTCACATTTGAAACATTGGCAAGTTCACAATATGACTGGAACATGGTCAGGGATGAGGACGGCATCCAGGTTTATTTAAAAGAATTCTGGGCTGACCACATTAAATCATTCAGGGGCGTAATCCATATTAATGCTTCCGTAGACAGTTTGCTGGCAGTTATCATGGATATTGATGCCTGCACTGACTGGGTTCACCGGTGTAAAAGCCCGCTATTACTCTTTAGAAAATCATTTTCAGAGAGTTATCACTATCAGGTTCATCAATTGCCATTTCCGGCTCACAATCGTGAATTTATTTTTCATTCGAAGATATCCCGCTCCGCTCAAACGGGTGTGGTTCGCACTCAAATGAAGGCTATTCCCGAATTTTGCCAACAAAGTGTAGAAGCATGTTCTCTTATCCCAAAATCATCACTGGTGAGAGTTCATCACTCTCATGGATATTATTTATTAGAACCCATAGCCGATAATATCACCCGAGTTACCTGGACTCATCATACCAACCCTGAAGGTCATTTACCCCTTTGGCTGGTCAATCACTTAATTAAGGAGATGCCTTATCGTACCTTGCAGGGTTTACGAAAAAAGGTCTTTAATCACAAATACCAAAAAGCCAGATTGGTTCTAAATGCACAAGGAGCAATAACCGATCTGCTTGGTATTGAGTAATTTCTTTTTTGCTTCCTTCTAATGAAGCTTAAGCGCCATAGCGATCCCGATAAGCCTGAATTTTATCATAATATTGTGCCAGATCAGTATTCCCCTGCAAAAAGGAAATAAGATGTTCCAGTTTAATAATACTCGTAACAGGCATTGTATAATTCTTCTCAATTTCAGCAATTGCCGAGACATCGCCTTTGCCTAATTCCTGGCGATCAAGAGCAATAACAACACCTGCAGGTGTTGCACCCGCCTGATTAATCAGATCAATTGACTCACGAACCGAAGTTCCGGCAGAAATCACATCATCAATAATCATCACTTTGCCTTTGAGTGCAGAGCCGACAATTGTGCCCCCCTCGCCATGATCTTTAGCTTCTTTTCGATTAAAACTATAGGGCAAGTCGCGCTCATGTTCATCTGCCAGGGCAATAGAACACGTCGATGCCAGTGGGATACCTTTATAAGCAGGGCCAAAAAGCATATCAAATTCAATTTGACTGTCCATTAAAGCACTGGCATAAAAACGTCCTAGCTTCGCTAATGAACCGCCTGTATCAAACAAGCCGCTATTAAAAAAGTAAGGGCTGATGCGCCCGGACTTCAGAGTAAACTCACCAAAGCGAAGCACGCCTTTGTTAATGGCAAATTCAATAAAGGCACGTTGATAATCTTGCATTTTTTTACCTTTTTTTCTAAAACAGTTTCTAAAATTACTACTATTGAGTCAGTAGTTAACACTTATTTAAGGAAATTCTTATAAACGATTCTAAGAGTGAATGAATTATACCTTAAATTCATTTATAATAGCGTCTTTATTTATGAACCAAAGTTCCGACAAGAGTCATCAACAAAGGGTCTTATGAAAGTTATTTCTGCTAATCTAAATGGTATACGTGCTGCTGCAAAAAAAGGTTTTTTTGAATGGATGCTCAAAGAATCTCCTGATGTCGTTTGTATTCAGGAAACTAAAGCCCAGCTTGATCAGTTAGATGCCCCTGTTTTTTCCCCTCCCGGCTATTTTAAGTATTTCTTTGATGCGCAGAAAAAAGGCTATAGCGGTACGGCTATTTATTCAAAAAAAGAGCCTGATTTTATTACAACCGGCCTGGGTTGGGACATTGCCGATACGGAAGGACGTTATATTCAGGCAGATTTTGGTGATTTAAGCATTGCTTCACTTTATTTACCTTCAGGATCTTCCAAAGACGATCGCCAATTATTAAAGATGGAATTTCTGGAGCACTTAACGCCCATACTTAAAGAAATGGCGCAGAGCAATCGCCAATACATTGTTTGCGGCGACTGGAATATTGTGCATAAAAAAATTGATATTAAAAACTTTAACGGTAATAAAAAACGCTCTGGTTGTTTACCCGAAGAGCGTGCCTGGTTAGATAAACTTTTTGGTGATGAAATAGGTCTGTGCGATGCCTTTCGTGTCCTCAATGAAGAAGCTGAGCAATATACCTGGTGGTCAAATCGTGGACAGGCATGGGCAAATAATACCGGATGGCGCATTGATTATCAGGTCATTTCACAGTCACTTGCTCCCTTATTAGAATCCACCTCAATTTATAAAGATCAGCGTTTTTCCGATCACGCCCCCTTACTTATGACTTACAATAGAGATCTTTAACAATAGTTAATTATCCCCTGACAGGATTATCTTATGAGTACATTGTATGCCAGTTGAAATTTCCTATATTACTGCTTTTTTTGCCGGCTTACTCGGTGGTGTTCACTGTCTGGGTATGTGCGGCGGCATTGTTGGTGCTTTGACATTCGGCATCAAGCAGGATAATGAAGCCATCCCTGTCAATTCTCCAGGCAAAGATGCTGCTTCGACTAAATCTTCAAAAAGTCTATTTCCCTATATTCTAGCTTATAATAGCGGGCGCTTATTCAGCTATACGATAGCGGGACTACTCGTTGGCGGCATCAGCATGCTGGCCTCTAATTTGCCAATTTTAAATAATTTACAATTCATTTTACAAATATTTGCCGCCGTCTTTATGATTGCCCTGGGCTTATATATTGGCGGCTGGTGGTTTGGTTTGCGAAAAATAGAAAAAGCCGGCGGCATGATCTGGAAGCGAATTGAGCCTGTCAGTCGTCAGTTTATTCCGGTCAAATCACCATATCAGGCATTTATTTTAGGCACATTATGGGGTTGGCTGCCTTGCGGTTTAGTCTATACCATCTTAATCTGGTCTATCTCTACCGGCAGTGCGATTGAGGGGGGCTTATTAATGCTCAGCTTCGGCTTAGGCACCTTGCCGTTATTACTGGCAATGGGTATATTTGCCACCAGCCTGTCCAGTTTTATTCGAAAAAACTGGGTGAGAGCTTTAGCTGGCGGGATCATTATCGCATTTGGTGTCTTTTCTTTGTTTAATCTCAGTATACGTATGCAGGCTTAGAATTTTTTACTGAATTTTATTTCATATTTTTCTTTACTGCCTTCTGGTTTTATATCAATAGAAAAATTGACTACTTCTTTGCTCTGCACACCAATTTGGGCAATATAATATACAGCCTGTCCTTCTTTAATTTCTCTAAACTCCAGTGCTCTGGTCTGGCCCATTAGATTTTTTAATTGTCCTGTCACTTGAGATTTAACCCCTGTTGGTACGCCAGCACCTTTTTCCATCACTGAAATATTGATCATAGCGTAATTTTTACTACGCTTCAGACCATATTGTTTGGTCATTTGTGGTGGTAATGAGTCCGTAGGAAACGCATTGTAATACACAATGTGATCGGCATATTCTTTGGATGTTTTGTTAAGAGAGCCAGCCTGAGAAACAGCTCCTATTGTTAAAAAAAAGAATGCTAAAGACAGAATAAGTGTATTTTTCAGGTTTTTCATAAGTTTTCTCCAATTAACTTTATATTTTATTATGGTCTTAGAGTAGATGTTTTTTTAACAATACGCAATGAGTATTTACCGAAGAAACGGAAAAAAGAGAAGTTATATTTTTAGAGAGGTCTATTAAGGAGAGGAATTTACAGTTTATAATCGATGGTTTACGCTTTACCAATAAAGCGTAAACCATCAGCAGAATTATGCTTTTTTCGGACGTGCTGCACGTTTACGTGCATTTTCATCCAATAAACGCTTACGAATTCGCACACTATCTGGTGTCACTTCAACTAATTCATCTTCATCAATGAATTCCAGAGCCTGCTCAAGAGACATTTTTATCGGTGTCGTCAACGTCACTGCTTCATCTGTTCCAGAGGCACGTACATTCGTTAATTGCTTGGCTTTTAATGCGTTAACCACCAAGTCATTGCTGCGTGAATGAATACCGATAACCATGCCTTCATAAATATCAACACCACTGCCAATAAAGAGACGGCCACGTTCCTGCAGATTAAACAAACCAAAAGCAACGGAAGCACCCTGACCATTACTAATCAGAACACCCTTGTCACGTTTAGCAAAGTCACCCGCAATCATAGGGCCATAATGAGCGAAATTATGATAAAACAAACCACTACCGGATGTCTGTGTCATAAACTCTGTCTGAAAACCGATTAAGCCTCTTGATGGCACAATATATTCCAGTCTGACCTGGCCTTTACCGTCAGGAACCATATTGGTCAGTTCACCCTTAACTTCACCCATTTTTTCCATGATACCGCCCTGATGCTGCTCTTCAACATCCAGCATCACTTCTTCAAAGGGTTCACTCATCACACCATCAATTTCTTTGGTGATCACTTCAGGTCTGGAAACACCCAGCTCAAAACCTTCACGGCGCATATTTTCAATCAATACGCCCAGGTGCAATTCACCACGTCCTGAAACTTTAAATTTATCAGGATCTTCTGTCGGCTCAACTCTAAGAGCCACATTATGAAGCAGTTCTTTATCCAGACGATCTTTAATCTGGCGAGAGGTAACGAACTTACCTTCACGACCAGCAAAAGGTGAGTTATTAACCTGAAAAGTCATGGTGACTGTGGGTTCATCAACCGTCAGTGCAGGTAATACCTCCACGGCATTTGGATCACATAAAGTATCAGAAATATTAAGGCCTTCAATACCGCAAAATGCAATAATATCACCCGCTTGAGCTTCTTGTACTTCTACTCGTTCAAGCCCTTTGAAACCAAAGAGTTTCAACATCCGGCCTTTACGTTCAACACCTTCATGATCAATGATGACCACAGGTGTATTCGCTTTAATAATACCCTGTTTGATACGTCCAATACCGATAACTCCCAGATAACTATTGTAATCCAGACTAATAACCTGCATTTGAAAAGGTGCATCAATGTCCACATCGGGTGGTGAGACTTTTTCAACAATAGTTTCAAACAAGGGCTGCATATCGCCTTCACGCACATCATCTTCAAGAGATGCATAACCATTAATTGCTGAGGCATATACGATGGGGAAATCAAGCTGATCGTCTGTACCACCCAAACGGTCAAATAATTCAAAAGTCTGGTCAATCACCCAGTCAGGACGACCGCCGTCACGATCAATTTTATTGACCACAACAATGGGATTTAAGCCGAGTTCGAATGCTTTTTGTGTCACAAAACGAGTTTGCGGCATAGGGCCTTCAACGGCGTCAACTAATAGACAAACACAGTCGACCATGGACAGAACCCGTTCAACTTCACCACCAAAGTCAGCATGTCCCGGTGTGTCGACAATATTAATATGGTAGTCATTCCATTCAATGGCTGTATTTTTGGATAAAATCGTGATGCCGCGTTCTTTTTCCAGATCGTTAGAGTCCATCATCCGTTCAGATACTTCCTCGCGTTCACCAAAAGTACCGGATTGCTTTAGCAGCTCATCAACGAGCGTGGTTTTGCCATGGTCAACGTGTGCGATGATGGCGATGTTTCTGATTTTACTAATATCTTTCACTGTGAAAGTCCAAAAATAAGCTATAGTTAATAAATAGTTTCAACCTGGGTAAGATCATTGTTAGTTTATAAGGCAGATCATCAATCAGGTTAAAAGAAAAGGCGCATTATAGCGGAATGCTGCATATAAATCAGAATTAATTGTTATTCAATAAAAATTTTATGTTAATGTTAATAATTTTTCGTGTTTATACTCTATTCTAAGGCAGGCACAAGTCACTAATCCCTGTCATTTAATATCGGTTCAACATCAAAAACAATGCCATCAACCCCAGTTACTTTAACCGGAGTTTCAATGGGAGTATCTACACCATGCACTCGCCAGCTTGAATCATCAACTTTAATTTTACCAACACCATTTTCAATCGGCTCAATGAGGCGAAAAGTATGACCTATATATTGCTCTGCACGACGATTCAGATGCGCTACATCAGGTTCTGGTGGTGGGAAAAAACGACCAGTCAAGCGCCAGGCCGCAATGCTCGCTACAGATAATACGGCAAAGACAAACAGCTGATTCTGCCAGCTCAAATCAGGTTTGAGGTATAGAACAACACCCACACAGGCGGAAGAAACGCCCAGCCACATGAAAAATACACCAGGGCTGAAAATTTCCATAATAATTAACACCACAGCAAAGGTCAGCCAATGCCAAAATTCCAATTGTGTAAACAGTGATTCCATTAATGCACTCTCCCTGCCTGAATGTTAATCTGATTTTTTAGCATAAATTTCTTTTGTCAGCTCACCAATACCACCCAGAGCACCGATCAAGCCTGATGCCTCTAGCGGCATAAAGACCAGTTTCTGGTTTTCAGCACTGCCTATTTCTTTTAATGCATCAACGTATTTAGTTGCCACAAAATAATTAATGGCATTGACATCCCCTTTCTCAATGGCCTGAGATACCATTAATGTTGCCTTTGCTTCTGCTTCTGCTAATCTCTCTCGAGCTTCTGCTTCTCGAAATGCTGCTTCTCTTTCACCTTCTGCCTGCAGAATAACAGCCTGTTTTTCACCCTCAGCGCGCAAAATTTCACCCTGACGCTCACCTTCTGCTTCGAGAATATTAGCCCGTTTTTCCCGCTCAGCTTTCATCTGACGCGCCATGGCATCAACCAGATCCATAGGTGGTGCAATGTCTTTAATTTCAATACGAGTCACTTTGACACCCCAGGGCGTTGTGGCTTCATCAACAACATTAAGTAATTGAGTATTGATTTCATCACGTTTTGACAAAAGCTCATCTAAATCCATTGAACCCATTACTGTTCTGATATTCGTCATGGTCAGATTGAGAATGGCATGTTCCAGATTATTCACTTCATAAGAGGCCTTGGCACTATCAATGATCTGAAAAAACACCACACCATCCACTTTAACCATGGCATTATCTTTGGTAATAATTTCCTGAGACGGCACATCCATAACCCGCTCCATCATATTCACTTTATGACCCACAGAATCAAACACCGGGACAATAAAATTCAATCCCGGACGCAATGAATGTGTATAACGGCCAAAGCGTTCAACGGTATACTCCATTCCCTGAGCGACTTTTTTAATCCCCATTACGACGATAACAATCGCAAAGACTAAAAATCCCAAAACAAAAACATCAAATCCCATTTTAGTACTCCCCTGATCCATTTTCTATTGAGTAAATAATAGTTGAGACAGGCTTCATATTCAAGGAAGCTGTTCAAGGAAACACAGCAAAAAATAAGGAGTATTTTTTATAAACGTTGTATCTGTTATGATAGTATTTTAACTTTCAGGCTCTCAAATGGCTGTTCAAAATTACCTTAAACCACCCAAACGACTAATGCGTCATGTTGGCCGTGCTATTGCGGATTTTAAGATGATCAATGAGGGTGACCGAATTTTATTAGGTGTGTCTGGTGGTAAAGATTCTCTTTCTTTATTACTTATTTTGCATCATTTGAAACAATATGCGCCAATAAAATTTGAGCTTGGTGCTGTGACGGTTGATCCGCAAATTGAAGGTTTTGATCCATCTCCTTTAAAAGACTATCTTGCCAGCTTAGGCGTTCCCTACTTTTATCAGGAACAGGCCATATTAGATCAGGCCGAAGGTTCAATGGACGGTGATTCTTTCTGTTCTTTTTGTTCCCGAATGAAGCGCGGCATACTCTATAGTACGCTAAGAAAGGAAGGTTATAACGTACTGGCGCTGGCACAACACCTTGATGATCTGGCCGAAAGCTTTTTAATGTCAGCATTTCATAATGGTAAGCTGCAAACTATGAAGGCTAATTATTCCATTCAGGCAGGCGATATCCGCGTCATCCGCCCTCTTGTTTATGCCCGAAAAACGCTAACAACCGCCTATGCAGAAGCGGCTCAATTACCTGTCATTCCAGACAGCTGCCCTGCCTGTTTTAGTATGCCGACACAACGCGATCACATGAAGCAATTACTAGCTCAGGAAGAAAAGCTTAATAAAAATTTATTCAGCAGCTTACTTAATACCATGAAACCACTCATGTCTGTTGATCATGCTTTGATTAACAAGCCTTAGGCTATATTGAAACAATGCAAAAATTTTTAATCACAGGTATCTTGCATTTTTTTGCCCTGATGCCTTTAAGACTAAATCATCTTATCGGCTCATGGATTGGCCTTGTCTTATATTATTTAAAAGGAAAAACATGGCAGGTATCTAAAACTAATATTCAACTGTGTTTTCCTGAAATGAGCCAGCTTGAGCAGGAAGCTATCTTAAAAGACAGTCTGATTGAATTAGGCAAACAATTCACTGAAATGGGTCCCATGTGGCTCTGGTCATCTGAGAAAACATTATCATTACTGGCGCAGGTATCAGGCAAGGAATATATGGATGCCGCCATGCAGTCCGGCAAAGGTGTTTTTTTACTCACACCCCATCTCGGCTGCTGGGAAATAGCCGGGCTCTATTTAGGCGCTAATATTCCGGTCACTATTTTATATTCTCGCCCTAAAATAAAAGCCTTTGATGATATAGTCCGCAGCTCACGAATTCGCTCCGGTGCCACACTGGTTGCCGCCGATGCCTCAGGTGTCAAAAGTATTTTTAAGACATTACGACAGGGTAACGGCACCGGAATATTACCCGATCAAAACCCTGATGATATTAATAGCGGTGTATTTGCCCCTTTTTTTGGTATTCAGACATTAACCATGACCTTTATTTCTAAACTGGCCAGCAAGACAGGTGCTGCAATTGTGATTGGCTATGCTGAACGCCTGCCAAAAGGAAAAGGTTATCACCTGCACATCAGACAGGCTGATCCTGATATTGCCAATGCCGATCCATTAATTTCTGCTACGGCATTAAATAAAACCGTAGAGGATTATATTCGGGAAGTCCCTGCTCAATATCAGTGGAGTTATAAACGTTTTAAGAAACGGCCCGAAGGGGAAGAAAAGTTTTATTGATATGTCTGAAAAACCACCTAAGTTGCCGTTCTGGTAAATTCTTTTGAATACGATTACGGAGTGTACTGGTACATATGTCTGGGGACGCTCCAGTACGTCCATGTAACGCTTAAGGATGACATCCATGTCATCCAAAACCCCATCCAGACGTACCAGTACACCCCGTAATCTCTACGGCATTTATCCTCTCTCGCGCTGTCCCAAAATCAAAAGAAAGGTCAAAAGCCAAAGCAATATCAAGAGAAAAAGCGATGAATTCAAAAGGTTACACACGCTTTTGATTTTGATTCTTACCCCATAGTGAGGAAAATGATGTGCGTAGTGGCAGGGTGGGGAGGTGGTATTAGATTCGGGGGCTTTTCGAGGCATGGATGCCGAGGATGAGCAGTACATGGATGTATTTAAGCGTCCCCAGAATCTAATACCACCTCCCCACCCTGCCATGGATTTTTAGCAATACCCATTTATCCGAACGCCCCCTTTGGGATGGCTGCCGCCAATAATGAATGTATTTTTATTTATGATACTGCTTACTATGCTCATGCACCGCATCAACAAACACACCCACATTTTCAGGGTCAATATGCTGATGAATGCCGTGCCCTAAATTAAAGACATGGCCATTACCTTCACCATAACTGGCTAAAATAGTTTTGACTTCCTGTTCAATACGCTCAGGCTTAGCATAAAGAATACTGGGATCCATATTACCCTGCAGGGCCACTTTATCACCCACGCGGGCACGAGCATCAGCCATATCAAGCGTCCAGTCAACACCTAAGGCATCACAGCCCGTATCAGCCATGCTTTCGAGCCAGCCAGCAGCTCCCTTGGAAAATAATACAACTGGCACTTGTCTGCCGTCATTCTCACGAGTCAGACCATCAACAATCTGCTGCATATAGCGTAATGAAAATTCTTTATAATCCCGTGGCGTTAATACACCACCCCAGGTATCAAAGATCATAACCGCCTGCGCACCGGCAGCAATTTGTGCATTTAAATAACTGGTGACTGATTGTGCCAGTGTATCAAGCAATTTATGCATGGTTTGCGGTTCATCAAACATCATGCCTTTGACTTTACCAAACTCTTTAGTTGAACCACCTTCAACCATGTAAGTTGCCAGAGTCCAGGGACTGCCGGAAAAACCAATTAAAGGCACTCGACCATCAAGCTCTTTGCGAATAGTACGTACGGCATTCATTACATACTGTAATTCACCTTCCGGATCAGGTACACCTAAGGCGTTTACATCTGCAGCTGAACGAACAGGCTTATCAAACTTAGGGCCTTCACCCTGAGCAAATCGCAACTGTAGCCCCATAGCATCCGGGATAGTAAGAATATCTGAAAATAAAATGGCCGCATCCAGTTCATAACGTTCAAGCGGCTGGATAGTCACTTCACAAGCCAGTTCAGCATTCATACACAGATCCATAAAGCTGCCGGCTTTTTCTCGAGTCGCGCGGTATTCCGGCAGATAACGACCAGCCTGACGCATCATCCATACAGGAGTCATATCAACGGGTTGACGTAATAGGGCCTTAAGAAAACGGTCGTTTTTCAATTCACTCATTTATATTTTCCTGATTAAGAGTTTAGATTATTATTTTCATTAAACTCATTATCCTAGTCATTAGGAATTTTGAATATTGGTTATTGAGTGAGCATTTGACCCACTCAATAATATTGGATTGCTGTCTATTATTTTTTTATCAGCAAGGTCTGCTTTTTGTTAACAGGCTATACATCAAGGTAGTCAAGAATACCTTCTGCCGCCTGACGTCCCTCTGCAATAGCGGTAACCACTAAATCAGAACCGCGAACCATATCACCACCGGCAAAGACTTTGGGGTTTTTAGTTTGATATTTAAACTCTTGATCAACGGGTGCGACAACACGACCACGCTCATCCTGAGTGATTGCAAAATCACTGAACCAGGCCGCAGGACTTGGTCTGAAACCAAAGGCAATTAAGACAACATCCGTTGGAATAATTTCTTCCGAGCCTGCAATTGGCTCAGGACGGCTTCGACCACGCTCATCAGGCTCACCTAGTTGAGTCGTTAATAATTTGATACCGGTTACCTTGCCGTTTTCGCCAACAATTTCAACGGGCTGACGATTCCACAAGAATTGCACGCCTTCTTCTTTGGCATTCTGAACTTCTTTTTTAGAGCCCGGCATATTAGCTTCATCACGACGATAGGCACAAAACACTTCATCAGCACTTTGACGAATTGATGTTCTAGTACAGTCCATAGCGGTATCACCACCACCAAGAACAACCACTTTTTTGCCTTCCATACTGATAAAATCAGTTTCATAGTCATAACAGTTTTTGACATTTGAAATAAGGAAGTCTAAAGCAACATGAACACCATCCAGATCTTCACCCGGAATGCCTGCTGTCATTGAGGTATAAGTGCCCATGCCCATAAAGACGGCGTCATGCTGATCCAGTAATTCCTGAAACTGAACCGTTTCACCCACTTTGGTATTTAATATAAATTCAACACCCATTCCTTCCAGTACTTCCCGACGACGTTTCACTACGCCCTTTTCTAGTTTGAACTCAGGAATACCAAACATCAGCAAACCGCCGATTTCCGGGTGCTGGTCATAGACAACTGCTTTAACACCATTACGTGCTAACACATCAGCACAGGCCAGACCCGCTGGACCGGCACCAATAATAGCCACTTTTTTACCCGTATCCTGTACATTGGATAGATCAGGTCTCCAGCCTTGCGCTAACGCTGTATCGGTAATATAACGTTCAACTGAACCGATGGTAACAGCACCAAAATCATTTTTTAATGTACAGGCACCTTCACATAATCTATCTTGAGGACAGACTCGACCACAAATTTCAGGTAATGAATTGGTGCGGTGAGATAATTCTGCCGCTTCAATAATTTTACCTTCCTGAGCCAGACGTAACCAATGAGGAATATAGTTATGGACCGGGCATTTCCATTCACAATAAGGATTGCCGCAATCCAGACAACGATCAGCCTGCTCTGCTGTTTGTTCCTGATCAAATATTTCGTATATTTCTTTGTATTCTTTGACACGAATATATGATCCTTTTTTAGAAGGATCTTTTCGATCAACCTGCAAAAATTGGAATATATTACCCATAACTTTACCTTGAATTATTTTTTAAGCCCTTAGTTTTTTATCTAAAGACTTTTAGCGACCTTGCGTAAATGCTTTAAGCGGCTTCGTTAGAAAGTATATCTAACAGACTTTCGATTGATGCAGCCTTTGGCTTCACCAGCCAGAACTTGCCGTTCATATCCGCAAAGTTGTCGAGTATGTACTGTCCCCATTCACTGCCGGTTGCCTGCACAAATTCTTCTATCTTGGATTTTAAATAATGACGGTGCGCTTCCATTTCGCCGCTATTGATGCGATTAATATCGATCAGCTCATGGTTATAACGATCCACAAAATGATTGTCTCTATCTAATACATAAGCAAAGCCGCCGGTCATACCCGCACCAAAATTAAGACCGGTATCACCCAGTACAGTTATCACACCACCAGTCATATATTCACAACCATGGTCACCAATACCTTCAACGACAGCGTGCGCACCGGAATTTCTCACACCAAAACGTTCACCGGCTAAACCTGCCGCTAGCAAAGAGCCGCCTGTAGCACCATATAAGCAGGTATTACCAATGATGGTTGTTTCATTACTATTGAATGTCGTACCGCATGCCTGATTGATCACAATGCGGCCACCGGCCATACCCTTGCCAACATAATCATTGGCATCACCTTCTAATTCAAGGTGTAAGCCGCCAGCATTCCAGACACCTAGACTTTGTCCTGCGGAGCCTTTCATTTTGAAGGTAATTGGTGTATCACTCATACCTAAATTACCATGTCTTTGTGCAATTTCACCAGACAAACGAGCACCGATGGAGCGGTCTACATTTTTCACATCAAATTCAAAGGTACCACCTGATTTACTTTCAATAGCAGATAATGCCGCAGCAACCATTTTTTCAGCCAGTTCACCTTTATCATAAGGCTCATTGCTTGCTTCAATACAGAATTTAGGCTTAGTTTCATCATCCACAGTTTTTAATAGTGGTGATAAATCCATTTGTGCATGACGATCAGTACTACCTTCAATAATTTCCAGTAAATCGGTACGGCCAATTAAATCTTCCAGCTTGCTGACACCTAATGAGGCCATCCATTCTCGAGTTTCCTGAGCAACAAACTTGAAGTAATTCATGACCATTTCCACTTTACCGATAAAGTGGTGCTGGCGTAATGTAGCATTCTGAGTAGCAACACCCATTGCACAGGTATTTAAATGACAAATTCTCAGGTATTTACAACCCATAGCAATCATGGGTGCGGTACCAAAGCCGAAACTTTCTGCACCTAGAATAGCAGCCTTAATAATATCTAAACCCGTCTTTAAACCACCATCGGCCTGCAGGCGAATCTTGCCGCGCAGATCATTGGCACACAGGGCTTGCTGAGTTTCACTCAAACCCAGCTCCCATGGAGAACCGGCATATTTCACAGAAGCTAATGGACTCGCCGCAGTACCCCCGTCATAGCCGGAAATAGTGATTAAGTCGGCATAAGCTTTGGCTACACCGGCAGCAATCGTACCCACACCCGGCTCAGAAACCAGCTTCACTGATACCAGCGCTTTAGGATTAACCTGTTTCAAGTCATAAATCAATTGTGATAAATCTTCAATGGAATAAATATCATGATGCGGCGGGGGTGAAATCAATGTCACACCCGGCACAGAATAACGCTGTCTGGCGATATTTTTATCGACTTTATGCCCCGGTAACTGACCACCCTCACCGGGTTTTGCACCCTGAGCTATTTTAATCTGCAGCACTTCAGCATTGACCAGATAATGCGGTGTAACACCAAAACGTCCTGAAGCAATTTGCTTGATCTTAGAGACTTTCAGTGTATTAAAACGACCAGGATCTTCACCCCCCTCACCTGAGTTGGAGCGTGCACCCAAGCGGTTCATGGCTTCCGCCAGTGTTTCATGAGCTTCTGGCGAAAGAGCACCCAGCGACATAGCCGCACTATCAAAACGTTTAAACAGGTTTTCGGCTGGTTCAACTTCATCAATGGAAATGACGCCAACATCTTCACGTAATTTTAATAAGTCACGCAGAGTCGCAATAGGGCGATTATTAACTTCATCAGCGTATTTTTTATAGGCGCTATAATCACCTGTTTGTACCGCCTGCTGCATATATTGAACAACGTCAGGATTATAGGCATGGTATTCGCCGCCATGAACATAGCGATAAATACCACCATGATCATTAACTTTACGAGGGTTCCATGCTATTTTGTTCAGAAAGCGTTGATCAGAGTCAAAGTGACTAAAGCCGGCACCAGCAATACGACTGGTTGTCCCTTTGAAACACATTTCAGTGACTTCTTCATCAATACCAATGGCTTCAAACAATTGCGAGCCGCGATAGCTGGCAATGGTAGAAATCCCCATTTTGGACATGACTTTGTAAAGCCCCTTATTAATACCTTTACGATAGGCTTTAGTGACTTTGCCGATATCAGTCTCTTTAATTTCATCAAGCTTAATCATTCTGGCCAATGTTTCATAAGCCATATAAGGATAAACTGCAGAAGCACCATAACCGATTAATGTTGCAAAATGATGTGGGTCACGGGCAGTACCTGTCGCAACAACCAGATTAGCATCGCAGCGCAGGCCTTTATTAATCAGATGGTGATGAACAGCACCTGTGGCCATCAATGCATGCATGGTAATGTGATCTTTAACCAGCTCGTTATCACTTAAGATAATGAGCACGGCACCATTTCTAACCGCACTTTCTGCTTTGTCACAAACCATTTCAAGCGCTTGTTTTAAAGTCATATCTGCAGAGTAATTCAGCTCAATGACTTCACTGGCGTAGCTTGGATTATCAATAGTAAGTAAATTTTTAAATTTCATACAGGACAGTACTGGAGAATCAATAATCAGACGTTCAGCATGACCCGCTGTTTCTTGAAATAAATTCTTTTCCGCGCCAAGACAGGTTTCCAGTGACATCACAATACTTTCACGGATGGGATCAATCGGCGGATTAGTGACCTGCGCAAATTGCTGGCGGAAATAATCATAAAGAGGTCTGACCCGGCTGGATAAAACAGCCATAGGTGTATCATCACCCATAGAGCCAATGGCTTCTGTGGCATTTTCAGCAAGCACCTTAATGACATATTCTTTTTCTTCATTGGCAATCTGGAATTGCTTTTCATAGACCTTGTAAGTTTCATCATCCATGCAGCCAACCACAGAAGAAGGTTCTATCAGTTCAGATTTAAGATATTTTATACCTTTTTTAAGCCAGTCCTTATACGGCTGTTGGGTTTTCAGATGCTGATCAACATCATCAGGTAACAGCAACTCACCGGTATGTGTATCGGCAGCCAGCATTTGACCGGGTTTTAGACGCCCTTTGGCTACGACATCAGCTTCGCTGTATTCATAAACACCTGTTTCAGAGGCCAGAGTAATAACGCAACCTGAATAGGTAGCATCAGCTACACCTTTAGCAGAACCTTCTGCCTGTAAAAAATCGGTGTTTTTGGTGATCACATAACGCGCCGGACGCAGACCATTTCTATCCAGAGTACAGGCTGCATAGCGACCATCAGTCATCACTACTCCGGCCGGGCCATCCCATGCTTCCATATGCATAGAGTTGTATTCGTAAAATGCTTTCAGATCAGCATCCATAGTATCAATATTTTGCCATGCGGGTGGAATCAGTAAACGCATGGCGCGGAAAATATCCATACCGCCGGCCAGTAAGGCTTCGAGCATATTATCCATGCTGTTGGAATCTGAACCGCTCATAGAGACTAATGGGCGAATATCTTCCATATTAGGAATTAATGGTGTTTCAAATTTATGACCGCGAGCCACAGACCAGTTGCGATTGCCCTGTACGGTATTAATTTCACCATTGTGTGCCAGATAGCGGAAAGGCTGAGCCAGACGCCATTGCGGCCAGGTATTCGTTGAAAAACGCTGGTGAAAGACACACATGCCAGAGGCCAGTCGAGGATCATTTAAATCTTTGTAAAATACAGGTAAAAATTCAGGCATAACCAGTCCTTTATAGGACACAACCTGAGATGTCATGGAAGGGATGTAAAAGACGTCGTCATTTTCCTGAATGGCTTTTTCAGCACGGCGACGAGCAATATAGAGATGGCGATCAAAGGTCGCACTATCCATACCCTCGGCAGCATTAACAAAGACATGTTCGATTTGCGGCAGTGATTTAAGTGCTTCCTCACCACAGGCGCTCTCATCAACAGGGACTACTCGCCAGCCGGCAACTTCCAGCCCTTCTGCTGATAGTTCTTTGTTTACCTGATTTCTTGCTGTGTCTGCTATGGCCGCATCCTGACTCAGAAATACGGCGCCTACTGCATAATTTTCACTCAGAGAAAAGTCTTGCTCCTGAGCCACTGCACGCATCAGGACATCAGGCTTTTGTAATAATAAACCACAACCATCGCCCGTTTTACCATCAGCTGAAATTGCACCACGGTGGGTTAGTCGAGCTAATGCTTCAATAGCGGTTTCGACCAGCCAATGGCTGCTTGCGCCATCCATGTGAGCGATTAAACCAAAGCCACAATTGTCTTTTTCAAAGGAAGGTCTATAAAGAGTTGAGTCCAACTCTTTAGGGTGGGATGTTTCAAATACTGGCATTACAGGCCTCAAATGATAGATATAATGAATGTAATCACTATCGCCAATACTTTTCCAGTATTCCCACTATACGGGCTTCAATATACTGAACCGGGGCGAGAGAGCCCGACATTATACTCTTTCATGCCCGTTTGGTCTACCATCTATCATTGACTGGACATCATCTCATGTACTGCCGAAAAATTACGCAACCAGGGTTTGCTGTCCTTAATTGTTGCAGTTAATCGCTTGCTCGCATCTTGCGCTGTTGTTTTATCTGTATAATTACCATAGATGAGAACATAAAGTGCCTTCCCCTCTCGTGTTGTTTTAAAGTAGGCTGATTGAGATTCAATAGCATATTTTTTTATATAATCCTTAATACCGGCTTCACTGCTTAAGACAATAAGTTGAATAGTGTAATCCGCAGGATTTTGAGTCCATATCCAGGCTTCGTTCTTAGATTTTAACAACACTTTATTTGACGAAACCGGGGCAGGCAAAGTAATCTTCGCTGTTTGAGTCGCTGCTTGTGTCTGCTTGACTTTTTTATCCGCACTACTTGTTGGTGATGATGTAGAAAGTTGATCACTAATGCTGGAAAAACTTCTAACCCAGGATGTTTTTGTTAATGCCGGATCAAGTGTTGTTACTGCTGATAACGCTTCCTGTCTTGTCTTGTAATTACCATAAGTCATGGTATACCAATTCTGACCATTACGCTGAGTCGAGTATCTTAAAATATCACCCTTTAAGGCGTATTTTTTTACCAGATCATTAATTGCATTTTTGTTATGAGAACCAAATAATTGAATCGTATAATGAGCATCAGCCTGCTGTTTTAACCAATGCTCATCTTTGATGTTATTATCTGAGCTGGATTTAACGTTTTTTATATTTTCCGGGACTTTCTTAACCACAGAAAAAGATGATGTACTGGTATTTCCAGCGGGACTTATTGCCACTACTGTCCATTTTCTCTCTTTTACACCTGTTGCTATAAACAGCTTGATCTGATTTGAATTAATGTATTCAAATTGACTTGGAGTTAAACGAGATGAAAAATGTTTTTTATTTTTATCCCATCTTAATTCCACTACTGTTTGCTTTGAGAAGCCCTCGCCTTTGATATTAACAGCTTGACGCTTATCACTACCGATAAATGGATTTGGAGTAATATCTTTAACTGAAAGTTTTGAAATAAAAGGTTTAACGACATCAAAGTGAATACTGGATGACTGCACATCATTCTTATTCTTTGCCGACACAGTCCATTGTTGAGGCGTAATACCGGTACTCAGATGCAGTTTTATTTTATTTTTATTAACATAGCGCCATTGTTTCGGTGTTTGTGTCTGTGAAAACTCTTTTTTACTGTCTGCCCAGCTAACTAGTATACGAGTCTCCTGCTCCAGATTACTACCCGAAATAGTGATGTATTGGCGACTATTTGAGCCAATCACTGGTTCCGGCTCAACCGATTTAAGTTCCGGTGCTGGTATTGATTTTTCAACAGTCCGGGTTGTTTTATCAGCTTTTTGTTCTATAACGAGAGTGTCAACGGGTTCATTAACAATGATTTTTTCCGGGGCAGCTTCTTTTTTTGCCTTGCCTTGCGTGTTCTCAATTAATTCTAATTGTGCCGCTGCATCTGAATTTTCGTTATTGAGTTCTTCTGCTTGCTCAGTGTTTTCTAATTTCGCTTGAGCCGTTACTTTTTCAACCGTCTTTTCTACTGTTTTTTCGGTAATGACTGAACTTGGCTGTTCTACTAATTTTTCATCTTTAATTTTTGCATCCATTAGAAGTTTTTCGGGAGGTAATTCTAATGGCAGTAAATCAATTTTTTCTTGTGCTGCACTCTTGTCTGATTGTTCAAATACCGAATTAATAGTAATTATTGCAACCACTAGAATCCCAATAACAGCCATTGGTATCACAAATTTGGGCAAACCTGATTCCGAGACAGAATTTTCATCATCAAATAATTCTTCACTATCATCTGAGTTCTCTTCAGCAAACAGAGTATCTGATGACTGCTCATCCATCTTCTCAATTTCTTCAAACTTTTCAGTCAGGCGATTAAGCTGTGCTTCAGCTCGATCACTTCGATGTTCAGAAAAATCGTCTTCATCAAGTGCGTGCAATAAATCATTAGTCTGCTCAGTATTTATTTCATCTGCCTGATTTTCACTGACAGGCTCAGGGCTTACGTCCTGGTTAAAATGCTTATCAGGCTCTATATAATTATCAGCTTTACCGCTAGACGCTAAAAATTTATCTGCAAAATAATCTATTTTTTTGGGGATACCACCTGAATCACTATAAATACTGTCAATAATGCGGGGCGTAAATGGCGTTTCCCGATCAAAACCAGCAACTGCCATTTTATGCCTTAAATAACCTGAAACGCCTTCTTTATCAAGCTTACTCAAGGATGCTATATGAACAATATCTCTGAATCCTCTAAGCTCAGGACTTTGTAAAAAATCAGTTACTTGTGTCGTAGCAAATAAAACAATATTGATATAAGGTTCTTCATTTTGATTTTGCTGTGAGAGCTGCATAAGGAAGCGTAAAGAGTCAATAGAAAGAGCTTCAGTACTATCAACAAACAATACTGGTTTAAAACCAAGCTGATTTATTTCTGTAAGTTGTGTTTCTAAAGCCTCTAGCAATTCAATATGATCATCATAAATGGCACCAAATGCATCTAATATGGATTGTATTAATGTAAGAGTATCGTATTGTTGTGCATCCGTTACTTTTGCAACTCGCCAGTTATTATCAACTCGATTTGCAAGTGCTTCCATAAAAAGACTTTTGCCCATCCCGGACTCACCAATAATGACTTGAAAATTACTTGAATAATCAATCAGGTGTTCAGTTGATTCTAATATTTGAGCACGGTTTTGATCCGCATAGAAATAACGCTGATCCATATTGCTGCTGAAAGGATTTTCTCTTAAGCCCAGTCGATCCAATTGTGACACGTGTCGCTCCCTACTTAGTCGATCCTGAAAAAAGATAATCATCATGAATCGATAGATTATCGTACAACATTAATTGTAATTTTATTGTTCCTGATCAAATT
>JAHXIM010000193.1 GCA_025655635.1 gamma proteobacterium symbiont of Lucinoma myriamae
ATAAATAATTATCTTTTTATTAATTTGTATTATATCCCCTGATTTTAACCATACTGATTTTTTTTATTTCATCATTATGAAATATGTTATTTGACAAGCCATCTTTATCAGGTTGAAAAAACAGGTGATTGTCATCTTCTGCAATATAACCATAAATATTTTTTTCCTGTTCCTCTTGTATCTGCTCTTTTTCTATTTGCTCAGAGCTTTCTTTAAGTGATGATATAAATAACTCACATTCTTCACCCTGTGTTAAATAAACTTCTAACGGTAAATCACCAGAACCAATTTCTCTGTGTTCTTTCTTATCATCATAAAAAATTTCTATTAATCGTGTCATATTGTTTCTTTACACTTTATATTGAGTACAATTAATTGATCGGTGGCAGTTATAACTAACTTCTTTCTAATATCTCTATATCCCTCTCTTGATCCTACTATTGTATAGTGACCTGGTCTCAGTGTTAGTTTCTTTTCTATTAACTTTCCAAAATTACCAACTTTATAAATAGAAATTTCTGTTAAATTATCTGACTGTATTGTGACTTTTATCAGTATAGATGCATCACTTATGATCTTATCTGCCGTTGATGTTTTTCTTGTTAAGCCTGGTGTTGTTCTTAAAGGATATAATTGTTGTTGTTTTTCTTTAATTTCTAATTTTACAAATTGTATTAATTTTTTTGCATTAACCAATAATTCATCATCATTTAAACGTTCCGGTTTTTCTATAATTTTATTAAGTATTGTATTTAGTTTTAGATAAGTATTTGCACGTTGTTTTTTTACTATAACACTATTGATATCAGAATCTATAGATAGTATTTTTTCATATATTTTTAATGCCTGAAGCCATTGCTCTTTTTTTTCAGCACTTAGTATTAATTCATTTATTGTTACTTGATTTCTTTTATTACTAATTCTTTGTCTAATCTCTATTATTATAGGCTCATTAGCTTTTACTAGTTTGGCTTCTGTTAAATATTTCTCTGCTAGTACAAACTGATTTTTCTCTATTGCTGACAGATATTCACTAATATTTTTATTAAATTCTTTCTCTAACGTTTTTTCTTTTATCTCATATTCTAAAATAATTTTTTTATTTTCAAATTTAATAGCTTGTTTTTTGTTTACTTTGGTTCCTGCTTCTGTTTCAATTTCTTTTTTATTCACCTTCTCTATTACTGGTATACTAACCTCTTTTGTTGTTTTTTTTCCTGATATAGCACTATTATTTATTATTATTTTTTTAGTTATTTTTTTTGGTTCATCAATAGGGGAGGGGGGGGGATAATAACAAACTCATTATAATTAATAATAAGCATATAATGGTGCCTACAAGCACTAATACCAGGGTGGCATATTTTGTATTGGTAGAATTTCTATTTTCCACATTTTTATCTATCTGCGCTTCCAAACTGGAAGATGGTGATTTAAGATTCACTTTGCCCAATGTCTTAACTCATTTTATCTTATAACTACTCAGCGTATTATTAATAACAAATCTGTAGTTATTGAGAAATATACGCTGACGAGATACTTTAACTTTAATTACTCTGGAATCCAGTTTCTTTATGATATATATCTTTTAATAATTGCCGCCATTTTCCATACTGTTGATCAGCAGTTCCTGTTAGTTTCATTGTTTTTCCATCAACATTAATAAGAACTGGCTCTACTTCTGTTTCAAATGATGCCCCTAATCCTTCAATTGCTTCTTTGTTTATTTCATTTTCTTTACTTGTCTGAAATCCACTATAAATTGCATAACCACCGCCAGCAATCATTACGGTTCTAAGTCCACCCGTACTATTAACTACATCTGAATTTTTTGATGCTCCTAAGGCTATAGCACCAATAATTGCAGCTACACCCAACAGTTTTTGTGTTAATGCTTTTCGATTGATTTCTCTGATACTTTCTAATTCTTCACTTCTAAATTTTCGCCAATTATCATAGCTATCCCATATATCACTATAATAGACATCATAATAATTATTAAGAGTATCCACTAACATATCATCTCTAGCTTTAATCGAACGTACTCTTGCTAACATAGTGTCATTATCTGATGGTAATTTTCTTAAATGAATTTTTCCTTCTTTATCTTTTGCAATGTAACTTGAAAATATATCTTCTGCCATAAATTTAGCAAACCTTAGTTCAGCAATTTCTTTAATACGTTTAATTTCAGTGCTCTTTATCTTGAGTCTGTATTCTATAATGTCATTGGATATTTCATTGTATATATTCTGAAACCTGTCATTTCTTTCTATTTCTGTAATTTTCTGTTGTTCGACTCCCACTGTTTCTACATAGCTTTTTTCAAACCATTTATTATTTCTGGCATCAAACACTTCTATTTCTAATTCTATATTTTCACCATCGGAATCGATGATTTTTCCTTTAACTATAACTTCACTGCCTTCATTATCATCTGGAACAACTCTTACGTTCCCCAAATAACCTGTTCGTTGCATTGTATATTTTAAATGTACCGGCATAAAATGCGCTTCAGCACTTCTTATTTCTTCTGATAAACCTCTTCTGTCATCTTCATCAGTAGGTAATTCACCTGGCTCAAATTGTTTTATTGATACATTCAATAATTGACTTTCTTTAATTTCATGATGAGCCCATGATGGGCTTTACTTCTTCTTTTACATTGTTATAAATTGTTGAACAGGCATTCAACATCATAATAACAATGAGTAAGCTCATAATTTTAAACATATTGATCATTCCTGAACTTTTGTCTAATAGAGTATTTATTCCTACTGTCCGTTGTAAATTGTTATTATGTTCTATCATTATTTGCCAATTGTTTGCTTATATTTGTAGTATTCATCCCAGAGTTTTTCTTTAAGTTCTGGATTTGTTTCTTTTTCCGCTGCTTCTTTCAATTGTCTTGCTACAATATCATCATCTATCTGGTCTAATTTATCTCTCATATAGCTTTTATTTTTCGTTTGTTTATTCTTACCTTGTCCTTGTGAGCGAGACTTCTGACTTGTGGTATTCTTATTATTTGCCTTGCTAGTGGCGTTTTTTTCTTTTCCTGCTTCTTTATTGTCATCTCTATTTGAATCAGCATCTTCTCCTGTTCCATTACCAGATAACATTTCTTTTCCATTGCTGCTACCACTTCCCCGATTAGCTTTATTCTGGTTAATTTGAGCTATTTTTTCATCTTCTATCAATAACATCTCATCAAATTCTCCCAGTGCAGTCATAAATTCATCATCTAATGATTCAATTTTTTCATCTGCTGTTTGATAGCTATCATTAGTATTTGCTTCCAGGTGATGATTTGAACTACATGGCAAGTCCTGAACAGATTCCTCCCCGTATTCCTTTATCAATTTAGTACAATAATTATTTATCTGGAATGTTAGAAAATCTATAAATATAGAATACTCTTTTATAATTATCTTGTTTTTAGGTGATGCCTTTTGTACTAATAGTAATTTTTGATATTTTTTTCTGGTAATATTCAGGGCAACAATTGTTTCACTAACACCCTGATAATCTTCTGAAAATTGTGTTTTTTGATAGGTGTTTAGGGAATAGGCTGCCTTGTTTATAATAACCAATATAAACAGGGCAATTATGCAGGCAGTTAGTTTTTTATTCATTAAACATCCACTTTTCTCGCATTAACTACAATCTTTATAATTGTAGTTAAGTTTTACTCACTATTAAATACAAAGCTAATATTAAGTTTATTTTTGCGAATAGTATATCAATCTATAACTTAATGAATAATGAATCACTTAAATATCAATATTACTTACTGATAGGGCATTGCTTTCAATAAATTCTCTACGTGGTTCAACATGATCTCCCATTAGGGTGGTAAAGATCTCATCTGCTGCAACTGCATCTTCAACTCTTACCTGCAATAAACGCCTGACATTGGCATCAAGAGTCGTTTCCCATAATTGTTCCGGATTCATCTCTCCTAATCCTTTATAGCGTTGAATATGCTGACCACGCTTGGATTCATTAAATAACCAGGCATGAGCCTGCTCAAAAGTATCTATTTGTAAGCGTTTTTCACCACGTTCTATAAATGCTTCACCCTCAGTTAATAAACCATCTAATTGATCAGAGAAATTCATAATTGTTGAATATTCACCTGATTTAAAAAATGCCATAGGGATAATAAAATTATGCATTACACCATGGCGTATTTCATTAATATGAATCTCAAAGCCATTATCCTGTCCTTCTTCCGATCCTTCTTGATTAACCTTATCCACAAGAAGTGTTTCAAATTTCAGTGAGACACTTTGTTTTTTATTCATCTCTTCATTGAGTTTTATCAACCAATCTTGTACGACTGATTTATTTTTTGTATCTTCAATCGAAAGACGATCAATTTCTATCAAAGTATTTAGGAATGATTGATTATAACGACTCACTAAACGAGTTTTTATACCATTGACTGATAAGAAATTTTTACTCAGTTCTTCCAATGCGCTACCACTAATCGGAGGTACGCCTTCCGCAGGGTAGAGTGAGGATTTTTGTAATGCTACCTGTAAGAGATAATCATTTAATTCAGCATCATCTTTTACGTATTTCTCCTGCTTACCTTTTTTTATTTTATACAAAGGTGGCTGAGCAATATAAATATACCCATTTTCAACTAATTCGGGCATTTGTCTATAAAAGAAGGTTAATAATAATGTACGAATATGTGATCCATCGACATCTGCATCCGTCATAATAATAATACGATGATAACGTAATTTTTCTACATTAAATTCATCTTTACCAATACCAGTTCCCATTGCTGTTATCAAAGTACCAACTTCAGCAGATGAAAGCATTTTATCAAAACGGGCTTTTTCTACATTAAGAATTTTACCTTTTAGAGGTAAGATTGCCTGTGTTTTTCTATCTCGTCCTTGCTTGGCTGAACCGCCAGCAGAGTCCCCTTCCACTAAAAATAGTTCAGATAATGCAGGGTCTTTTTCCTGACAATCGGCCAGTTTACCCGGTAAACCGGCAATATCTAAAGCACCTTTACGGCGTGTCATTTCTCGTGCTTTTCTTGCTGCATTTCTTGCTCTGGCAGCATCTACAATCTTTGATGCAATGGATTTTGCTTCACCTGGATTTTCAGCCAGGAAATCCTGTAATTTATCTGCCATGACAGATTCAACTACACTCTTTACTTCAGAAGATACTAGTTTATCTTTTGTTTGTGATGAAAATTTTGGATCCGGTACTTTTATTGATAATACAGCAGTCAAACCTTCTCGGGAATCATCACCTGAAGTAGATACTTTAGCTTTTTTAGCGATACCTGTCTGTTCAATATATTGATTTAACGTTCTTGTCAGAGCTGAACGAAGTCCTGCCAGGTGGGTTCCACCATCTCTTTGAGGAATATTATTGGTATAACAGGAAATATTTTCCTGATAAGTATCGTTCCATTGTAAGGCGACTTCAACAGTAATATCATCTTTTTCACTACTAAAATAAACGATATTATTATGTAGTGTTGTTTTATTTCTATTGAGATGTTCTACAAATGCTTTAATACCACCTACATATTCATAAGTATCTTTCTTATCTGCTTCGCGTTCATCTTTTAAATTAATACAAACACCAGAATTTAAGAAGGATAATTCTCTCAGACGCTTGGCTAATTTATCATAATGGTATTCGACATCGGTAAAAATTGCGCGGCTGGGTAAGAAGTAAATTTCTGTTCCTGTTTTATCAGTATCACCAACAGCTTTTAAATCACCCTGAGGTTCACCTAATTCATAGAATTGTTCATGAATTTTACCATGTCTATAAATAGTCAGTTTTAGTTTTTCTGATAGGGCATTAACTACTGAGACACCAACACCATGTAGGCCGCCAGAAACTTTATAGGAATTATCATCAAATTTTCCACCCGCATGAAGTACAGTTAAAATAACTTCTGCAGCGGATCGACCTTCTTCCTCATGCATATCAACTGGTATTCCACGACCATCATCACTTACTGTCACACCACCATCTGAATGAATAGTAACATTTACATTTTTACAATGTCCGGCAAGTGCTTCATCAATTGAGTTATCAACAACCTCAAATACCATATGATGTAATCCTATACCATCATCGGTATCTCCGATATACATTCCTGGTCTTTTTCTTACTGCATCCAGACCTTTTAATACTTTAATATTCGAAGAATCGTAGGTATTCTCTTCGCTCATAAAATCTTGAACTCCATTTGATGAGATAGTGTTTTCTATCCAATCTATTTATTTGAAATCATTTGATTAATCAATTGACAGGCACTGTATCCATTATACTCCATCTTTTCTTAATCTTCTTCTTTTAGTTCGCTTATTGCATTGCTCAATTTTATTTTATATTTATAATTTTAGTCACATTTTATCCACAGCTTTCTAACAACTTTATTCTTTATGTTTCACGTGAAACAATCTATGTTCAGATTTTTTAAGAAAACTATATCTTGCATCATTTGTTGTTGTTGCAACTATTTGGCTTTTTAGACTGGCTAGTATATCAAAAAAAATTTTTAAGTTTCTTGAATCTAGTTCACTATCAATATCATCTAATAATAATAAACTATGCAGATGCTTATTATCAGTTTCAATTAGATATCTAAATTGAGCCAGGATGAGACAGATAATAACAATCTTTTTTTGACCTCTTGAAAGAATATCCTTAGCGAGATTCTTATTTATACTGATTTTTAATTCACCTCTATGTGTCCCATAACGCGTAAAGCCTGCTGATAAATCCTCATTGAGTTTGGTAGCTAAATATTCAGAATAGTTAATCTCTTTACTCCAACCACGATAATAAGTCAGAGAAATTTGTTGAGATAATTGTGAAAAAAATAAAGATAAATATTCTTTAAAATAAGGTAATATATTTTTTATTAGATTTGAGCGGTATACATTGAGTTTATTATTTAGCTCAATAAGTTGTGGACTCCAGCAATGTATTAAATCAAGTTGTTGTGAAGTTAATCCATGCTTAACTTTATAGCTCTTAGATAAATTTGAAAGAACATTATTTCTATTATCCAGTATTTTTTTAAATGAGCGCCAATCAACTAAAAAGGCTTGTTCCACGTGAAACACACCCCAATCTATAAACTTTCGTCGAATAGATGGACCCGCATCTAATAAGGTAAAACTCTCGGGAGTAATTAATCCTAAAACAACAAGCTTAGTAATACTGGATAAAGAAGTGATTTTTTTCGAATTTAGATGAATAATAGGTTGTGATAGATCTTTAGAACGACTGATACCTAGTGTAAATGACTCTTCGAATTCATTATTGTCAAATGAGGAGAATTTGGAAAAAACGGTACAGGTATTTTCATTGTAGTTGATAAAGCTTTTAATTTTATTACTGCGAAATGTTCTTGAACGAAGTAATAAATAAATTGACTCAAGGATGGTTGTTTTACCAACACCATTGGAGCCGAAAATAATATTAAAATGAGGGTGAGGTGTTAAGGTATATTCTGTAAAATTACGGCCATTATGAATTTTTAATAATTCCAGTGGCATATCAATAACAACCTGCTTCTAAATACGCATCGGCATGACAACATATTTAACACTATCATTATTTAAGCCTGAGATAAGACAACTACTATTAGAGTCAGTTAGACTCAATGTCACTTGGTCTTCTTTTACAGCATTAAGCGCATCCACTAAATAACCTATATTAAATCCTATGGTAAATTCTTCACCAGAATAGTCTATAACAATATGTTCCTCGGCTTCTTCCTGTTCTGGATTGTGAACAACAGCAATAAGATGATTTTCTTTAAATTCAAGTCGAGCTGCTTTATATTTTTCCGTTGATAGAACAGCAATCCTGGAAAGTGATTGTTTTAAGACTTGTCTATCAGCAATAATATTTTTGGTGCAAAGCTCTGTAGCAGGGATAACACGTTGGTAATCAGGGAAACGACCATCAATTAATTTTGTGGTGAAACTGAGATGTTTAAAAATAATATTAAGATGACTGGCAGAAATTGAAACATTAATAATTTCATCAGTATCTGAAAGAAGACGATTAAGCTCAGTAATAGCCTTACGAGGAACAATAAGCTGCTGAATTGTATCCTTAGGAATATTAATTAAGTTTGTTAAAGAATCAACATAACTAAAGGCTAAACGATGACCATCAGTGGCAATTGTGCGTAACTCATCATTATATATTTCAAATAAAAGACCATTTAGGTAATATCGTACATCCTGGTTCGCCATAGAAAACTGAGTTGCATCTAGTACAAATTTTAAATCATGTTGTGAAATACTGAATTCCGAACTGGAAGACATAGGGTCTAAATTAGGAAAGTTTTCTGCAGATAGAGTAATTAAAGTAAAACGACTTTTTTTAGCTTTTAGGATCAGTTTATTATCAACCAACTCAAAATTAAGTAAGATGCCCGCATCAAGATTTTTACAGATATCAAACAGCTTTTTTGCCGGTACTGTAAAATCAAAATTTATAGACGTATCTTCAAGAGGTATTATTGTGGTTATTTCAACTTCGAGATCAGTACCTGTGACAGCAAAATTACCATCACTAATATTAACAAGAATATTAGATAATATGGGTAAAGTCTGACGTTTTTCGACAACACCTATTACAGATTGTAAAGCGGGTAATAAGTCATCTATACCGATTGAAAATTTCATTAACAGCTATCCTTAAAACATAATATTGAAAAATATTCTTACGTTGAAAATAAAACAATTGTACCAAACTAAGAAGTTAACTGCCTATGAAGATTAGTATAATCTTCTTCAACAATAACTTCTTCACTTCTTAATTCTTGTATTTTACGACAGGCATATAAAACAGTCGTATGATCACGGCCGCCAAAGGCATCACCTATTTCAGGCAGACTATGACTGGTTAAGTGTTTTGCTAATGACATAGCAATTTGTCTTGGCCTGGCAACCGAACGTGTGCGTCGTTTTGAATGTAAATCAGCAACACGTATTTTGTAATATTCAGCCACAATTTTTTGAATATTTTCAATTGAAACCTGTTTATCTTGTAATGCAATTAGATCATGCAGTGCTAACTTGGCAAATTCAACTGATATTTTTTTTCCTTGAAAACATGCTGTAGCAATCACTCTACGTAAAGCACCTTCAAGTTCACGAACATTTGAGCGTATTCGTTGAGCAATAAAAAATGCCACGTCCTGAGGTAAATCTATATTGGCTTGTGCAGCCTTTGATAATAAAATAGCAACACGAGTTTCAGTATCAGGTAAATCAATAGAAACAGTTAAACCCCATCCAAAGCGTGATTTAAGGCGATCTTCAAGACCAGAAACTTCTTTTGGATAAGTATCACAAGTCATAATAATTTGTTTCTGACCTTCAAGAAGGGCATTAAAAGTATGGAAAATTTCTTCTTGTGTTCTTTCCTTACCAGAAAAAAATTGAATATCATCAATGAGTAAGACATCAACTGAACGGTAGAAATTCTTAAATTGATCGATAGTTTTATTCTGTAGCGCAGTTATCATCTCCTGTACAAAGCGTTCAGAATGAAGATAAATGACTTTTGAATCCGGGTTATCAGACATAATGATATTACCCAGTGCATGAATTAAATGAGTTTTACCCAGACCGACACCACCGTAAATCAAAAAAGGATTATAATTATTATTACTGCTTCCTTCACTGATTGTCTCAACAATTTGTAAGGAAGCTGCACGAGCCAGCATATTACATTTACCTTCTACAAATGTATCAAATGACATTTCTTTATTAAGAGCAGATTGATATTTCTTAAAACGATTATCAACTGATTCAGAAGACTTAGAACTATTTATAGACGAAGCAACATTCTGAGATACTGAAGTAAATGTACCTGAGCGGTTAAATTTGGATTCTGAAGAGTCAGAGCTAAACTTTGATGCTGTATTTAAAGTTTTTTTACGGGCAGAAGAATGATCTAATTTGACATCAGTATTACTTTTTTTAATACTGCCAACCTGAAGTTCGACTGATATAATATTATCTGATAACTTATCAATAATATGAGAAATATTAGACAAAAAGCGTTTTTTTACAACATCAATGACAAAGTTATTTGGCGCAAATAGAATCAGATTAACATCGGAAATTAGTTTTGCTTGTAGTGGTAAAATCCAAATTTTATATTCCTCAGCAGAGATTTCTTTTTCAAGAGCCTGATGACATTTATCCCAAATTTCTAATTTCATAAAAAGACCATTTTATTATAAAAAAACACTTATTTTTTTTGAATTTTAAATCAAAAAAAAGTAAAAAAACAACGTAAAAAAATAAATACATCCTATGGATAAGTCTGTTAATAAGTTATCAGGAAGATGGATATAAAATGTTAGGAAGTAGACATATTGTATAACAATAATATTTTATTAACAATTTATCAACAAGCAGATCACAAAATATAAAGAGTTTTTTAAATACATAAAGCTATTGATTATAATTCATTTAAATACATTATAAACAGAATATAGCCTCACTAATAATAAAAATAAGAAAATATAGATCATTTATATTATTAAAAGAAAAGGACAGGTGTTTATTAGAAAAACTGAATATATTAATTATTAAAAACTTTTTCAACAAAAAAAATACCTAAAAAATTTATTGAATTCGATTGTATTAAAATCAACTAATTTTTTTGAATTTAATGATTGACTAATAAGCTTATAAAAATGTATAATTACAGGCTCTAAAAAAAGTCTTTATACGTTTTTCTCTAAATTTGATTTGGGATTTAAAATAGGCTTTAAGAAAAATTTAAATTACTAGCTTTAGTTTTAAAGCTATATTCGGATAAAATGCAATGAAACGAACTTTCCAACCAAGTAACCTGAAACGTAAACGTACTCACGGATTTCGTGCACGCATGGCAACAAAAGCCGGCAGAAAAATATTAAATTCACGTCGCGCTAAAGGTCGTCACCAGTTAGCAGTTTAGTCACTGACTTTTTTTGATTGCAAGCATAGCCTCAATTTGACGATAGTTAGATACCAAAATTGAAGCTAAAGGCTTGTTAAAAGATTTCTTATTGACATCTGTATTGGTAGAAATTCATAGTAGAGTTTAAAATTCAGACAGAGTAATAAATTTTTTGAAATCCAGCTAGTGTACGGTTTTAAAATTAATGTCTGAAAGTAAAAACAATTCGCAACAACAATTCAGTCGCAATCTAAGACTTCTCCTTCCCGCAGATTATAAATTCGTTTTCACTCAATCAATCCGATCTTCAGATAAATTACTCACAATTTTAGCAAAAAAAAATATTTCTCAGGACCAACCTCGTCTTGGATTGGCTGTTGCAAAAAAGGCAGTAAAAACAGCTGTACACAGAAATCGTATTAAACGATTATGTAGAGAATTTTTTCGCTTACATAAAACTAAGATAGCCTGTGCTGATTATGTTATTTTAGTGCGTAGTGGTATTGATAAAACGGATAATAATACTATTACAGAATCGCTGGCTAAACAGTTCAATTATCTGAGAAAAAAATTAACAGAAAAATAATATCGGGCAAGTGAAGCCTTATGAAGGCTAATCTGGTAGAATCCCTTGTTGCAAAGAGATAAGCAAAACAAGATTTAATTGGATATGAACAAATGAACGTCTTTCGAAAAATAACGTTGGTAATTCTCAAAGGCTATCAATATCTCATTAGTCCAATATTAGGAAATAATTGTCGTTATATACCAAGTTGTTCCTGTTACACCCATACGGCGATAGAACGCTTTGGTGTACTAAAAGGAGGTTGGATGGGTTTAAAAAGGCTTTTAAGATGTCATCCATTCCATCCGGGTGGTCTGGATCCAGTACCAGAAATAGATTCAACTAAAACGAACGATAAAGAAAAAGACCATAAGTCAGATTAGTAGGTATTATCATAGATAGGTAATTATTAGACTGAATAAGTACCTTAAACTTACATAAAGAAACTAGATAAAGTCATATTATGGATACACAACGCTTAATTTTATTTGCTGCATTTTTGCTGATTTCAATGTCATTATGGCAGTCCTGGCAAATGCAGGTCAATCCACCGCCTACTATCAGTAATAGTGATATTTCTACATCAAGTTCAACTAATCAAGCGGGTTTACCTGTAAAAAATGATTTACCATCAGTACCGATTAGTGAGCAGTCACTAACCGGTACTGCCAGTGCTAGTGCCCCTTCTGTTGCACAAAAATTCAATAGCGGACAGCGTGTCAGTGTCAAAACTGATGTGTTTGATATTGAAATAGATACCTTTGGCGGTGATATCAGACGTGTTGCCTTATTAAATTATCCTGTTGATGTTAATAAAGACCCCAGTCCGGTTATTTTAATGAATGATAAATCCGGTTTGTTTTTTATTAGTCAGACCGGCTTATTAAGCTCATCTAAAGATGATAGCTATGCGCCTGATCATAATGTTGTCTATAATATTTCTCAGTCAAGTTATGAGCTGGGTGAGCAGTCTGAATTAAAAGTGCCGTTAACATGGACTTCCGAGGATGGAAAATTTACCCTAACTAAAATTTATAAGTTTTATCCTGGTCAATATGAAATTGCTGTAGAGCATCAAATCACTAATAATTCAGACAACCCATGGAATGGTCATCTTTATCGTCAGTTACAAAGAACCAGTGTTGAACAAAGCAATATGTTCTTACAAACTTATACTGGTGCTATGATTTCAAAAGAAGTCGACGGCTTTGAAAAAATTGATTTTCCAGAAATGCTGGAAGGTAATTTAAACCGTAGTAATAAGGGTGGTTGGGTCTCTATGATTCAGCATCATTTTATGGGTGCCTGGATACCACCACAAAATAGTGCTGAAAATTACTATACTCGTGTTACAGAAAAAAATACGGCTGATCCACATTATATTGTTGGTACAATTTCTTCTGCGCAGCAAGTGAAGCCTAGTGAAACAATCGTCTTAAAAGATTCATTATTTATAGGACCTAAATTACAAAATCAGATTAATCAATTGGCACCAGGCTTAGACAGTACAGTTGATTATGGTTTTTTATCAGTGATTGCCCATCCTATTTACTGGTTATTGGAACAGATTCAAACTGTAGTAAATAACTGGGGCTGGTCAATTATTTTCCTGACTATTATTATTAAAGCGCTTTTTTATAAGCTCTCTGCAGCCTCCTATAAATCTATGGCGCATATGCGTAAAGTGACGCCTCGATTAAAAGCACTTCAAGAACAATTTAAAGATGATTCAGCTGGCAAAAACAAAGCCATGATGGAATTGTATAAGAAAGAAAAAATTAATCCTTTAGGGGGTTGTTTGCCTATTGTTGTACAAATTCCAGTATTTATTTCTTTATACTGGGTGTTACTAGAAAGTGTCGAGATGCGCCAGGCTGACTTTATGTTGTGGTTAAATAATTTATCCGCACCTGATCCTTATTATGTGTTACCACTAATAATGGGTATTTCGATGTTTGTGCAACAAAAACTGAATCCTGCACCTATGGATCCTGTTCAGGCAAAAGTAATGATGATGCTGCCTATTATTTTCACAGTATTTTTTGCCTTTTTCCCATCAGGACTGGTTTTATACTGGGTTGTGAATAATTTGTTATCCATTACACAACAATGGTATATCACTCGATCAATTGAGAATGCCTGATACTGATTCTGTTACTACAATTGCTGCATTAGCCACAGCCCCCGGTAGAGGGGGTGTTGGTATTATTCGTCTATCCGGTCCTCAATCCTTAGCTATTGTTGAAAAAATTATTCAACAAACTCCCAAGCCTCGCTATGCTCATTATTTACCCTTCTTTGATGAAAAGAATCGGGAAATTGATTCCGGTATTGTATTGTATTTTCCCGGGCCAAATTCCTTTACCGGAGAAGATGTCGTAGAGTTGCAGGGACATGGCGGCCCTGTTGTTATGGATATGCTATTACAACGCGCATTTTCTCTTGGAGCAGAACCTGCTAAACCCGGAGAATTTAGTGAACGGGCATTTTTAAATGATAAATTAGATCTGGCTCAGGCGGAAGCTATTGCCGATCTGATTGATGCCAGTAATGAACAAGCGGCTCGTTCTGCTTTGCGTTCATTACAGGGTGATTTTTCAAAGCTGATACATACACAAGTAGAAGCATTGATACAATTGCGCATCTATGTTGAAGCTGCCATCGATTTTCCGGAAGAAGAAATTGATTTCCTTTCTGATGGAAAAGTAGAAAATGACACCAGGACAATACTGATTTCTTTAAAAGAAATACTTGTAAAAGCTGAGCAGGGATGTTTGATCCGCGAAGGTATGAGTGTTGCTATCGTTGGACAACCTAATGCAGGAAAATCCAGCTTATTAAATGCTTTATCAGGTAAGGAGTCCGCTATTGTTACTGATATTGCCGGTACTACACGGGATGTATTAAAAGAGGAAATTAATATCGATGGTATGCCCCTGCATATTATTGATACAGCTGGTTTACGCGAAAGTGATTGTGAAGTAGAGCAAATTGGTATCCAACGTGCATGGAATGTGATAGAAAATGCTGATCAGATCTTATTGGTAGTAGACGAGAATTTCATTGATGATGCTGATAATATTGCTATTAATCAGCAGCTTTTAGAACAATTTCCTAAAACAATTGATATAATCCTGATCCACAATAAAATTGATAGTGCGAATAAAACACCTGAAATAATAAAAGGTGAACACCGCAGTGAAATTTATTTATCAGCTAAAGAACAAAAGGGTATTGATTTACTTAAAAATCATTTAAAACAATGTATGGGCTATCAAAGTGCCGGAGAAGGCAGTTTTATGGCCCGCCGCCGACACCTTGAAGCCATTAATCAAGCCATTCAATCCGTACAAAATGGCTTATCACAATTACAAGAATTCTCAGCAGGTGAACTGCTGGCTGAAGAATTGCGCCAGGCACAAAATCAACTGTCAGAAATTACCGGGGAATTTACCTCAGATGATCTGCTAGGAAGAATATTCACCAGTTTTTGTATTGGCAAATAATAGTCAATATAAATATTTATTTGACCCCTCATTTTATTAAAAATCAATAATTAGTTCAAAAGTATTTATTTAATCTTTATTTTATAAAAAACGGAATTTCGTCATAGAATTCCCTTAAATAATAAACTATAAGTAAATAGCCTAAACAGGTTTTTGTATAAAAATTTAAAGCTTTTTTATAAACTGCCGAAAATATATAAAAGGAAATAATAATGAAGAAATTAATAAACTTAAACGCAATCTTATGCTTTATCTCCCTATTGAGCATACAGATTGCTTTTGCTGGTGATGCAATTTCACCTATGACCATAGATGGAGCAAAAACAGTAACTACTGAAGAAGCTAAAAAATTGTTTGATGATGGTGTGTTATTTATTGATGTTCGTAAAGACAAAGACTGGAATGCCGGTCGTGTATCTGATGCCGTACAATTAAATATTAAAACTAAGTTATCAGAAGAAACAATGTCAGCAGAAATGAAGAAAAGTGATCCAGCAGTTATTTACTGTAATGGTGAACGTTGCATGAGAAGTTCAGATGCATGTAAAAAAGCAGTTGCCTGGGGATTTACAAATTTATATTACTACCGTGACGGCTTTCCTGCATGGAAGAGTGCAGGCTATCCTGTTGAGTAGTTATGACTATTGTTGATATCTGAGAATTACAAACAGCAGCAAGATGAAGAATTTTTTTATTCCTACCTTTAACCTTCGGGTTTTTGGTTTAGGAATAAAAAATTAAAAGTGAGTTGGTGTGATGAATTTAAAAAATAGAATTGTCATTACTGTTATTATTATGGCGGTTGTCATTGTGAGTGCAGGGTTTATATCCGGTTATTTGAAAATGTATAAATCCGAAGGTCGTTATGATGAATTGGCTATAAATAATAATCAACAGTTGTGGGACTTAATTGTTCTCAATCAGATTATTTCTATGGAACCTAATATAAAAACGGTTACCAGAGATCGTAAACTGAAAAAAGCTGTGGCTGCAAAAGATGTCAGTTTTATTCAAGAAAATGCATCAACAACCTTTAATGCATTAGAAGGACAGGAAGTTATTTCTAATATGCAATTAATTGATGCAGATGGAAAAATTTTATTTAATGCAATAGATAAATCTGCTATTTCATCAATTAATCAATTATCCCAACTAGTGATTAAGCAAAAGAAAAATAGCTCATCTGTGAGCAAAAATTCTAAAGGAGAATTACAGACCGAATTAGTTTTTCCAATTACACAAAGAGGAAAAATTGTTGGTGCTGGTTCATTTTCTCTAACTATAGCAAAGGCTATAGATAGCTTAAAAAAACGTTTGAATGCACAGGTTTATATTAGTGATCTGGCAGGTAATTTAGAATCATACTCTGATGTGGAATTAGAGGTTGAACTGAAACAATATTCATTACCTGATGAACAAGCAAAACATTTAATATTGCAGAATTCAGGGAAAGTTTATTCAACGACAATATTACCAATGAAAAGTGTGAATAATGAATTATTAGGCAGTTTAATTATAATTATTGATAATACTGAAAGTTATAATGCACAACAAACGATTAATGTTACAGCAATTTTATTATTACTATTTATTAGTATAGCTGCGGTTGTATTTATATATTGGTATCTAGGCAAGGCACTTAAACCATTACGCTCAATATCAAAATCACTAACAGCGGTAAGTCAGGGTGATTTGACCGTTAATATTGAACCAGGTACACGAAATGATGAAATTGCAGAAATACAAAAAGCAATTGCCAATACTATTGTCAATTTACACGACTTAGTTTCAGAAATTACACCACTGGTTTATGAAGTCAATAATTCCTCTGAAATATTAGCTCAGACAATGCAGAGTAATCAAAATAATATTGACCAGCAAAAAAATAATATAGAACAAGTCAGTAATGCCGCGATTGGTGTTCAAACAGCGGTATCTAATATATCTCAACATAGTGATCAAATGACAAATCATGCTCAGGAAACCAATGTTGAATTAGGAAAAGGTAGTGAAATTATTCACCAGACTATTAATTCTATTAAGAAAATTGCACAGAGAGTTAAAAAGTCAGAAACAGTTATTGATAATCTTTCTAAAGAAACAGAATCTATTGGCAGTATACTTGATGTGATTAAGGGAATAGCTGAACAAACAAATTTATTAGCTCTAAATGCAGCCATTGAAGCAGCAAGGGCAGGTGAGCAGGGACGAGGATTTGCAGTAGTGGCGGATGAAGTACGTACACTTGCAGGAAAGACTCAGGAATCAACACAGGAAATTGAGCAAATGATTGAATTGCTTCGTTCAGGTGTAGGTGCCGCAGTGGTAGAAATGAAAAGCAGCAGCGTAGAAGTTCAATCCTGTGTTGAATTAGCCAATGAGACGGAAGCTTCATTAGGAATAATCACACCGAAGGTTGCAGAAATTGAAACCAGCAATATAGAAATTAATCATTCCATTGTTGAACAAAAAGATGCTATAGAAGGTATAAATCGAAACATTTCTACAATTAGTGAAATATCAGAAAATAATGTAGAAAAAAACCAGGAAGCTGTCAATATTAGTAAAAATCTAAAACAATTATCTGATAAATTAGATAAAATGATAGTTCAATTCAAAATTTAAATTACTTAGAAATAATCGTTCCTTTCTTGTAAGAAGAGCTAAAAAGGGACGTTTTTACAAACACTTCTTTTTTATTCCAATGTTTAAAAATCAGTAACCATAAAATTAATTTGCTGCTTTTTGGTAGATTTTGTCATACTGTAGATTACCGCATAAACAAAACCAGGTTAGCTCAATATGTCCTATGTTAAAAAAATTATTCTCTTCTGGTTATTTACAATTAATAGCAGTTTTGCACAAATTCCAGACTTGAATGAAGATGAACGAGTATGGATAAGTGAACATCCAGTTATACGTATTGCATTTGATAAACAATCACCACCATTTGAATGGCAGGATAAAAGTGGCAAATATCAGGGGATATCAATTGAAATTATTGAATTAATAGAAAAACAATTAGATATTAAATTTCAACAAATAGAAATTAAAAACTGGTCAGAATTATTAAAAGAATTTAAAGCAGGAAAAATAGATGTAATACCTGCTATTGCTGAAAATATAGAACGGCAAAATTTTTTACTATTTACTAAGGCTTATAGCTCAATTCAAGGAGTGATTATATCGGACAAACAATATAATAATGTTAATGAACTCATGGGAAAAAAAGTAGGTGTTGTGAGTGATTATATCTGGGACGAATTAGTTAGCCAGTATGATGATCAGATACATATTATTAGAGTAGAGACAACCCAGGCCGGAATTGAATTAGCTGCTGTGGGTGCAATTGATGCGATGGTCAGTGATTTAGCTTCTGTGAGTTATCATATTAGTGCAATGGGAATAAGTAACTTACATGTGGTGCCTGTTAAAGATAGTCAAAAACAAAGAAAAGAATTAGCAATAGGTATTAGAAAGGATTGGCCGAAATTACAGGCAATATTACAAAAAGCGTTAAATAATTTAAAACAACAGGATAAGGATCGTATTCATAATAAATGGATAAAACTACATTCAATTTCATTTTGGCAATCCAGGCAATTTTGGCTGATGACATTATTAGTCAGCACAGTAATTATGTTAATTGTTATTTTAATATTAATCTGGAACCGATCATTAAAGTTACAAGTTGCCCGTCGAACTGAACAGTTGAAAAAAGCTCAGCGGCAATTAATTCATGCAGAAAAAATGGAATCTATCGGGCGATTGTCTGCTGGTGTTGCTCATGAAGTAAAAAATCCTTTAGCAATATTACAAATGAGTATCGACTACCTGAAAGGAGAAGATAATGATGAAACCATTGTCACCATATTGGATGATATGGATGATGCGATTGTAAGAGCCGATACTGTTATTAAAGGTTTACTGGATTTTTCCAGAGAAAAAGAACTGCAGGTGATTAAAGGTAATATTAATGAGGTGATTAAAAAATCACTCAAATTAATAGAACATGAAGCAAAACAGCATAAAGTGAAACTCAGTATAAACTTATCCTCTGATTTGCCGGAATTAAATATGGATAAGAATCGTCTGCAGCAGGTTTTTATTAATTTATTTATGAATGCCATTCAGGCTATTGGAAATTCAGGTGAAATAAGTGTGCAGTCAAAAGTATGTGAAATAACTGAGCCATGGGTGATAGAAAAAAGCGAAGGCTTATTTTCTTTGCATCAAAAAGTAATAGACATTAAGATTTTAGTTACCGGTTGCGGACTGGATAAAAATAATGTATTTGAACCTTTTTTTACTACCAAACCTGTGGGTGAGGGAACAGGCTTAGGTTTATCGGTATCAAAAACAATAATAGGACTTCATCGTGGTATGATCACTATGAAAAATAGAACAGATGATGTACAGCAGGGTGTAGAAGTGAAATTACTTTTTTCAATCAATGGGGAATGAATAATATGAAGAAAAAAATACTAGTTGTTGATGATGAAGTCGTTTTAACTAAAATGGTTAAAATGAATCTTGAACGAACAGGGAACTATGAAGTTCACACAGAAAATGAAGGCAGTAAAGCACTGCAGGCTGCAAGAGATTTTAAGCCGGACTTAATTTTTATGGATGTCATGATGCCGGATATGAGCGGCGATGAAGTGATTGCTGAAATTCGTGACGATCCAAAGCTAACTTCAATTCCCTATGTCTTTATGACAGCCATTGTATCCAAAGCAGAAACAGAAGATATGGGTAATATTATTGGCGGCAATGAATTTTTGGCTAAGCCAGTTAAAACAGAAGAAATAATTGCCACTATAGAACGTATTTTGCAAGATAAAGTATAAGGTACTGATTTTGTCAGGAAAGGAGATACCTGAAAAAGGTTCGCCGGAAAAAGCCGATGATAAGAAAAAAAACTGGCTGGTGTATATTATATTATGTAGTGATGATTCACTTTATACGGGTATAACAACAGACTTACAAAGACGTTTTGAGCAGCATAAAAATAAAACAGGAGCCAAATATTTTTATGGCCGTGAGTCGCTGGAAATAGTATTTACTGAACAAGGACATAATCGCAGTAGTGCCAGCCGTCGGGAATATGAAATTAAAAGTTATAGCAGAGCAGAAAAAATAGTATTAATAAAATCAGAGCAATAAGAGTGTAACTATTTATTATTTATAATAATTTAGGGTGAAGTAACTGAACCACTTGCGATCGGTATGGTTACAGCAGAGAGGACATACTCCACCCTCTTTACTGCATTAATAAATCTTATTCAGCACTTAATCATGATCCCGGACTCGTGTAATAGTGATTTTAGCCACCGGGTTATGCCAGTCATAAACATCAGCTGCCAAATCACCAATGCCATGTATACCGCGATTAATATGTACAAAACCTTCCCCGTCTTCAGCGGGTGATGGTGATGTGGTTACACTAACCAGGACACTCAATTTCATATAAACTAAATGAAATTGAGGATTAAAAAGTGAACAAGCAAGTAAAACGAAGC
>JAHXIM010000419.1 GCA_025655635.1 gamma proteobacterium symbiont of Lucinoma myriamae
GCTCCAGCCTAGAGAAAAACAGTTCAATTATGAGAAGTTTGGTGCTGGATATTATGTCGTTGCATGGGCTACTGCGTTTTTTAGGTTCAATGCTGGCAAATATCACATCTAATATGAGTCGCCCGGATTCAGCAAAAGGTGATTTTCTGGCACAAATCAGTGCCAACCAGACGGGTGTCATTCGTTTAAATGAATTAATTAAGCAATTGAATGCCGAACATTTCATTTCAGCCTTAGTGCAATTGAATGATTATGGTGAGCGTGTTGCCAGAAGTGCATTGGCAAAAGTACCCAAAGGTACTTATTGTTTTCAGGATTATATGGATGATGATGGTGCGGGACAAACAGATATTAAAATTAACGTGGCTATCCATATTAATGAGCAGGGTATTAAAGTGGATTTTACCGGAACAGAGCAACAGGTAAAAGGGAATATCAATTGCCCGCTTTCTGTCGCAGCGGCAGCGGTCTACTATGTGTTTCGCTGCTTAATGCCGGCACAAACCCCCGCCTGTGCCGGTACTTTTAGAATGATAGAACTACAGGCACCTGAAGGTTGTTTACTTAATGCCAGATATCCTGCGGCCGTTGTTGCTGCGGGAAATGTTGAAACTTCGACGCGGGTTGTTGATGTGATTCTTGGTGCATTAGCGCAATCTATTGTAAAGAAGGGTAAAAAAAGCCATGATCGGTTGGCTGAAATAATTCCTTCAGCCAGTTATGGTACGATGAATAATATTGCCATGGGGAGTCGGGAAATTAACAATCAATGGGATTATTATGAGACAATTGGCGGTGGTCATGGAGCGAGTCAGGCTTATCCCGGATTAAGCGGTGCTCAGGCACATATGACCAATACGTTAAATACACCAATTGAATCATTAGAATACCATTATCCGTTACGAGTGACTCGTTATTGTCTGCGTGAAGCATCAGGCGGTCAGGGGCTTAATGTCGGTGGAATGGGCTTGATTCGTGAAGTTGAATTTCTGCAGGCAACACAGATTACTCTGCTCACTGAACGTCGCCATTATGCCCCCTGGGGATTAGCCGGTGGTGAGCATGGCAAAGTGGGTGAGAATTCTCTGGATGGTGAGTTGTTAGCCGGTAAAACTTTTTTTACTGCTCAGGCGGGGCAAAAATTAACAATAAAAACGCCAGGCGGTGGTGGCTGGGGTAAGCTTTAATCTAACTTTTAAGCAATTTGGGAAATGGGAATAATGAAGAATACGAGTATTGTAACAACGGGTTTAATCGCAGCAGTTGCTCTGACAATGTCAGCATGCAGTACTGTCAGAGATACTACAGACTGGATTCCCGGTGTGGATAGTAATGAAGAAATAAAAACGGCAGAACAAAAAGAAATGCGTGAAGCAATAGAGAGAGAACGAGAGCTTTATGCAGACAAGAATGCCTTTGCTCCAATCAGTCGTACTGCGTCAGAGGCTGATGCTCGAATCAGCGTGCAGATCAGTCAGAAATATGCTGAAGCAGAAGCAATCAATCCTGAAGATATTGGTATTGAAGTGAATGCCGGTGTGGTGACACTGACGGGCAATGTCAGTTCAAATGACAATGCAGTGAGCGTGATTGCTATTGCAAAAAATACTCAGGGTGTTTCCCGGGTGATTTCTAAATTGGTAGTGATTAACGCCAGACCGCAAGAGTAAAAAGCTTCAGTTTTAATGATTACATAATAAGAAAAAGGTTTAATTATGTGTGGTATCTGTGGTGATTATCATTTTGATGGTTCAAAGCCCGATCTGAATGTTATTGACAATATGTTGCAGAAACTGGAACGCCGTGGTCCGGATAATAAAGGCGTGTTTCATGAAGGCTCCATAGCCCTTGGGCATCGAAGACTCTCTATTATTGATTTGTCAGAACGTTCCAATCAGCCAATGGTAGATAATGAACTTCAACTTGCTCTGGTTTTTAACGGCACTATCTATAATTATCCTGAATTACGCTCAGAGTTAACAGGCAAAGGGTATCATTTTTTTTCTGATGGTGATTCTGAGGTGATCCTCAAAGCCTATGCACATTGGGGTGAACAATGCGTTGAACGACTGCACGGCATGTTTGCTTTTGCCATTTTAGATTTACGTGATTATAGTTTATTTGCTGCCCGTGATCGTCTGGGCATTAAACCGTTTTATTATAGTCTGGATAATAATCGTTTTGTCTTTGCTTCTAATATGCAGGCCCTGTTGGCCGCAGGGCATATCAATACAGAAATTAATCCTGTTGGTTTACATCATCAGCTCACATTACATGCGGTAATACCTGCTCCGGATACTATCCTTGAAGGAATAAAAAAACTAGCTCCGGGCACTACGATTAAAATTGATGCTAATGGTGGAATGCAGCACCATAGATACTGGCACCTTAAAGCGAATCGTGATCCTGCCAAAGCAGACTGGAATGAAGCTGACTGGACCGAAGCGATTCACGACAGCTTAATGGATGCGGTAAAAAAACGTTTAACAGTCGCCGATGTACCGGTCGGTGTGCTGCTCTCCGGTGGTCTGGATTCCAGTTTGTTAGTGGCTTTGCTGGCCGAAGCAGGTGTTAATAATATCCGTACATTTTCTATCGGTTTTAATGATATCGGTGACGAGCAGGGCAGTGAATTTGAATACAGTGATCAAGTCGTTGAACGCTATAACACCATTCATCATAAGTACATGATCCCTAATCAGTCGGTGCTGGAGCGCTTACCTGAAGCCATTACCCATATGGCTGAACCGATGGTTGGTCAGGACGCCGTGGCATTTTACCTGCTGTCAGAAAAAGTATCACAGGAAGTCAAAGTGGTACAAAGTGGTCAAGGTGCCGATGAAGTTTTTGCTGGATACTTCTGGTATCCAAAAATGGCTGAAGCTGCCAGTGCCAGAGATCGTCGTAAAAAGGGCAGTGAAGTTGACTGCTTTGCACCCTATTATTTTGATCGTCATCATGATGAATTTTTACAGGCAGTCAAACAGCGTTATCACGGCAAGGATCATACCAGTGAACTGGTTAATGATTTACTGACAGCGCCTTATGCCGATGATTATTTAGATAAAGTATTGCGCATGGATACCACGACATTGATTGTCGATGATCCGGTTAAACGGGTAGATAATATGACCATGGCCTGGGGCCTGGAGGCCAGAGTCCCCTTTTTAGATCACAAACTGGTTGAACTGGCGGCACAGATGCCTTCTCAATACAAAATCGGTCAGCAGGGTGCTAAACATATGCTAAAAACCATCGCCCGGGGGAAAATTCCCGATGCGGTGATTGATCGTCCCAAGGGCTATTTCCCCATGCCGGCATTAAAATATGTACGCGGTGAATTTTTGGACATGATGACCGATGTACTGACTTCTCAGCGCTGTCGGGAACGGGGCGTTTTTGAGCCGGCCTATATTCAACGACTGTTAAAAAATCCAGAAGCCGAAGAAAATATGACACGCCTGCAAGGCAGCAAACTCTGGCATATGGCACTTTTAGAAATGTGGCTGCAGACGCATGTTAATTAATTTAGCTCAAAGTTACTCTTGAAATAACTCTTGAAATCAAAGAAGACTACCCCTATATCAGAATTAACTTATTGAAATAGTCAACTTTAAAACTAACATTTTTAACAACGAATGAGGCCAGAGCTATGGACGTTATGCAACGTATTGATGATGCAGTAAAAAGTAATCCTGTTGTGATTTTTATGAAAGGCACACCACAAATGCCATCTTGCGGATTTTCTGCCCGTGCTGCAGAAGCGCTGATAAGCACTGGTGTTGAGTTTTCTTATGTCAATGTATTAACCGATCCAGAGATTTTTGAAAACCTGCCTCGTTATGCTGACTGGCCGACATTTCCACAAATATACATCAACCATGAATTAACCGGTGGTGGTGATATTATTCTTGAAATGATGCAGAACGGTCAACTTAAAGGCGTTTGTGAAGAAGCGGTTGCTGCAGATAAGGCATAATTTATAGCTTCAATACTGCACCAATAAAAAGCCGGGAGACAAATTCTATTTTGTTTCCCGGCTTTTTTGTATTAATTATCGTCAGTCCTATTCTTTTGCTTCATAAGAAAACTTTTGTCCGCCAACACTCGCTGCGGCCATCAAGCCACCCTTATAATCGGTAAAAATAGCAATTCCGTCGGAATATTTTGTTTGTGATGCAACGCCTTTTTTTGCTGCAACAGCAGAGGCTTGAGCTCCCACTTCATAATTACCCTTGATAAAATCATCATAAGCGGCTTTATTCTGGAAAAAGATAATTTCACTATAGGCTTCGGCTCCTGCCTGCCAGCCGACACTGACCTGAGTCATTTTTGTTGTACCAGTGACAACACCGTCACCATGTGCTCCGCCAATAATAAAACCTGCTTTACCAATGGTTGGAAACACAGCATAGCCATAGGCTTGCTTGAAAAAATTATCCAGTGATTTATCTTTGTTGGAGAAATGCGCCACAGTTTCATTGGCTTTTAATTCAGCATTGGCATCCCATGCCCATACATCAGTAATAGTAAGCAGTAATAAACTACACAGCAATGCGGTTAGTGTTTTTTTCATTTTAAAAATCCTTACTAAAATCTAATATTGATCACAGTAGCGGGTAAAACTTATGAATGAATAAAATGCTTATTAATCTACCAGTACGTTGGTCTGCTCTGAGTTTATCAATTATCCCCAATTCGCTTAAATTCCGTGTGATGGCAGGATGGGCAGGGTGGAATTCGTCCGGCCTTGTGAAAGTGCAGCTCTTTGCCGCATTCTTTGCAAACGAGAGTGCCAATGCTGGTGACTTCTCCAGTGTGCCACTCATTTGCCATTTCTTTCAGGTGATCCAGCTCAAGACGAGTCTGATCTGCCATATTGGAGAAAACGGAAAGTAGTTTATCTTCAACCTGATGCAAGTCAAATTCTAACCATTCCTGAAAGCTCTTATTTTCAACTTCCATTTTGCTGGCGGCATCATGCAGGTCGCGCTTGACGTAGCGAGACACCATATCAATTTCTTCTTTACTCCAGTCTTTCAGTTCAGATAAAAATTCTTCGGCATCTTTAACACCGTTAATGATCATAGGTCCTGCAGTTTCATCGGCTTTTTCAGTCCACTCTGAAAGCTTGTCCAGCATGGTGTTATAACCTTTAACTAACTTATCGGTTGCACCTTCAAAGCTGTTTTTTTTATCAGTATCCTGGCTCATAAGTATATCCTTTGCAATAGAGTTTAAGTCTGGATCAGGTTTTAAATTATCCCTAAGTTAAGTATAGCTTAAAATGGAATTACTTGAAGAAAAAATAATGTTACAATTTCGTGCTTTATTCATCGTTCGGGTACCGCTAAAGAACGTTACAGGGCTGTGTACTAAAGATCAGTATAATCAATATCAAAATTGAGACCAGGGAACCAAAATCAATGAGTCAGGCGTATAACCCAAAGCAGATTGAGCTCGAAGCGCAACACTATTGGGAAGAAAACAGATGTTTTAATGTCACAGAAGATGAGAGCAAAGAAAAATACTATTGTCTCTCCATGTTCCCTTATCCCAGTGGGCAGCTCCATATGGGACATGTACGCAATTATTCTATTGGTGATGTACTGTCACGTTTTATGCGTATGCAGGGTAAAAATGTCCTGCAGCCTATGGGCTGGGATGCCTTTGGCCTGCCTGCTGAAAATGCCGCCATGAAACACAAGGTTGCACCAAGTAAATGGACTCGTGAAAACATCGCTTATATGCGTGAGCAATTAAAACGTCTGGGTTTTGGTTATGACTGGGAACGGGAAGTGGCCACCTGTGAACCTGAATATTATCGTTGGGAACAATGGTTATTCACCCGTTTATTTGAAAAAGGTGTGGTCTATAAAAAGAACGCTATAGTCAACTGGGATCCCGTCGACCAAACCGTATTGGCCAATGAACAGGTGATTGACGGCCGTGGCTGGCGTTCTGATGCACTGGTTGAACGTAGAGAAATTCCTCAGTGGTTTTTAAAGATCACTGATTATGCCGAAGAGCTGTTACAGGATCTGGATCAACTTGATGGCTGGCCTGAACAGGTTCGTACCATGCAGAAGAACTGGATTGGTCGCTCCGAGGGTGCAGAAATCAGCTTTGATGTGGTTGGTTCCAGTGATGTGATTAAAGTCTTTACCACTCGCCCGGATACTCTAATGGGGGTGAGCTATGTCGCAGTAGCGGCAGAACATCCGCTCAGTCTTAAAATGGCTGAAAATAATAAACAATTACAGGACTTTATTGCTGAAGCCAAGGTGATGTCTACTGCTGAAGCAGACATGGAAACCATGGAAAAGAAAGGCATGGATATTGGTCTTAAAGCTATTCATCCTATTACCGGTGAACAAGTACCTGTCTTTACTGCTAATTTTGTTTTAATGGCTTATGGTGAAGGAGCGGTCATGTCCGTGCCTGCTCATGATCAGCGTGATTATGAATTTGCCAAAAAATATGATATCCCCATTCGCCAGGTGATTGCTCCTGCTGGTGAAGAAGAGGCTAATCTGGAGCTGCAGGCTTTTACAGAAAAAGGTGTATTAGTTAATTCTGCAGAGTTTGATGGATTAAGTTCGCTTGAAGCCACGGTTAAAATACCAGAAGCACTGGAAAAATTATCCAAAGGTAAAAAACGAGTTCAATATCGTTTACGTGACTGGGGTGTTTCACGACAGCGCTATTGGGGAACTCCTATCCCTATTATCAATTGCCCTGAGTGTGGTTCTTTACCTGTTCCGGAAGAAGATTTACCGGTGAAGTTGCCGCTTGATGTGGTCATTACTGGAGAAGGTTCACCCATTAAGAGCATGCCGGAGTTTTATCAGTGCCAGTGTCCTAAATGTGGTGTAGATGCAGAGCGTGAAACTGATACTTTTGATACTTTTATGGAATCTTCCTGGTATTATGCGCGTTATTGCTCACCGGGTAATGATTCTGCCATGCTGGATGAACGAGCTAACTATTGGGCTCCAGTGGATCAATATATTGGCGGTATTGAACATGCTATTTTGCATCTTCTTTATTCACGTTTTTTTCATAAATTAATGCGCGATGAAGGTCTGGTACAAGGTGATGAACCGTTTAAAAATCTTCTGACACAAGGCATGGTGCTTAAGGATGGTGCCAAAATGTCGAAGTCAAAAGGTAATACGGTTGATCCGCAGGGCATTATTGATCAATATGGTGCTGATACCGCACGTTTATTTATGATGTATGCCGCGCCGCCGGAACAATCCCTGGAATGGTCTGATAGTGGTGTTGAAGGTCAGTTTAAATACCTGAAACGTTTGTGGAAAACGGTTATGGAACATGTGGCTCTGAATGAAACGCATGGTGAAATTGCAGCGCTTGATGTGGCACAACTGGATAAAGAAGGGAAAAAACTGCGTCATAAACTGCATCAGACCATAAACTCGGTCGGTGATGACATTGGCCGCCGTCATACCTTTAATACTGCCATTGCAAAAATGCGTGAATTATTCAATATGATGGAAAAAATGTCTGCTTCTCTGGAAGCATCCGGGCAGGGCAGGGCATTAAAACAGAATGTGCTGGAACATGTTCTATTGATGCTGTCACCGATTATTCCACATATTACTCATCAATTGTGGCATGAGTTAGGGCATGAAGGGGCAATAGTGAATGAATTATGGCCTGAGGTCGATGAATCAGCACTGGTTGAAGATTCAATCCAGTACATTGTCCAGATTAACGGTAAACTACGGGATAAAATAGAAGTCTCAGCTGATGCCGATAAAGAAAGCATCGAAAAGCTGGCACTGGCAAGCGCAGGTGCGATACGAAATATAGAAGGTAAAACAGTGAGAAAAGTCATTGTCGTACCAGGAAAACTGGTTAACATTGTTGCCAATTAGAAAGATTGCCTATTAGGAAACACTATGGAACAGACTAAAACTATGAATACTTATCTAAGCGCTAAAGAGTTTACCCAGATAAAAACTCTGGGATTAATGCTATTAATGGCCGTCATTATCAGCGGCTGCGGTTTTCAATTGCGTGGTGATATCGTATTATCAGCATTATATGAGCGTGTTCAGATAGTAGACAAAGGTTATTCTGATGTGGGTAAATCATTATCAAAAGCATTAGAAAATGTCGGCAGTAAAATAGTGTCTACACCGGAAGCGGCCACCGCTGTTGTTACGGTACTTTCTCGCGGCACACAGCGCAGAGCATTAAATGTGGGCGGCAAGCAGGTTCGTGAATATGAACTGCAATTGGATATTACTTTTGTTGTCCAGAATCGAGATGGCAAACAGCTTTCTAATGCACAAACTGTTAGTGTGGTGCGTAACTTCCAGAATGATCCGAATGATGTCTTAGGCAAGGATAATGAGGAACAGATGATCCGTAAAGAAATGATGCAGCCCGCTATTATACAAGTGCTGCGTCGTATGAAAGCCATTGCGGAATAATTTTTAATAAGCCTTGTTGTTATAGACATAGTTATAGACAAAGTTATAGGAGCCAGGCTGTTAGTTAACCGTTATGCAAATTAAACCCGAGCAATTAAGAAATGATCTTAAAGCAAGACAGTATCCTGTGTATATGGTGTGTGGTGATGAGCCATTACAGCATCGCGAAGCAGTGGATATGTTGCGCAAAGCGGCTCATTTTTATGGCTATGAAGAACGGGATGTTTATCATGCTGATGCCCATTTTGACTGGAATAATTTGCTTACGGCAGCTAATGAACTTTCTTTATTTGCCAGTAAAAAAATAATTGAAATTCACATGCCTACGGGCAAGCCCTCTGATAAAGGTGTGGCTTTAATTCAATATTGCGAAAATCTACCTCCTGATATTATTCTCATTATTATTGCCGGTAAGATAGAGGCAGCAACCAAAAAAAGCAAATGGTATAAAGCAGTTGATGCGGTTGCGGGTATAGTAACTGTCTGGTCAATCGATGGACAGTATCTTAATCAATGGCTGCAGCGGCGTTTACAGGCTAAGGGCTTAAGTTTACAAACGGATTCATTACAACTAATCAACGATCGGGTTGAAGGTAACTTACTGGCAGCTGATCAGGAGATTGAAAAGCTCAGTCTGTTGTATACGGTTGCGGGTAGTAAGCAGCTGCTGCCATTGGATTATGAGCAGGTTGCAGAGGCTGTTTTTGATAGTGCCCGCTATAATTTATTTGATCTGTTTGACTGCGCTTTATCGGGTGATTTAAAACGTGCATCACGAATGCTATATGGTTTGCAGCGAGAAGGGCTGTCGATTATTTTAATTATGTCGTTGTTTGCCAAAGAAGTTCGTATGTTGGCAAAAATGTCAGCCATTCTTTATGCTGGCGGACAACAAGACAATGTTGAGGTGGCAATGAAAGGCTTTTATATCTTTCCCAAACGAAAATCGCTGCTGGCTCAGGCTTTACGCAGCAGTCGACCGGAACAATGGCAGCAATTACTTAAACAGCTGTTACAGGCAGATAAAATGGCCAAAGGTGCTGAACCAGGTGATCCCTGGGATATGATGCAGTTGATTTTAGCTGCTGTTGCGGGTAAAACATATTTGTAACGCTTAACGCTAATCGATGACTAAAGTGAAAGAAATAATAATTAAACTATTTAAGTTGGAATAAGATGGATATTAAACAATACATGACCGAGGTGGGTCAACGAGCACGCCAGGCTTCCAGAGCACTGGTTAAAGCCAGCAGTAATAAAAAAAATAGTGCCTTATTGGCCATTGCTGATTTATTAGAATCATCAATGACATCATTGATCGATGCAAATGATAAAGATCTCAAGGCAGGTAAAGAAAGAGGTTTAGATGATGCATTACTTGATCGCTTAGCGCTTAATAAAGAGCGTATTCAGGGGATGGCGGAAGGGCTTCGTCAAATTGCTGCATTACCTGATCCAGTGGGCGAAATATCCGATATGAACTATCAGCCATCGGGTCTGCAAATCGGTAAAATGCGCGTGCCATTAGGTGTTATCGGTATTATTTATGAATCCAGACCAAATGTGACAGCTGATGCAGCTGCTCTGTGTATGAAATCAGGTAATGCTGCTATCTTACGCGGCGGCTCAGAAGCTATTAATTCTAATCAGGCTATTGCTGCCTGTATAAAACAAGGGCTTGAGCAAGCAGGTCTGCCGACAGATGTTGTACAGGTTATTGAAACCACTGACAGAGAAGCTGTGGGTGAACTGATTACCATGCAGCAGTATGTTGATGTTATTATTCCTCGCGGCGGCAAAGGCTTAATCGAACGTATCAGCGGTAATGCTCGTGTGCCTGTGATCAAACACCTTAATGGTATTTGTCATGTTTATATTGATGCTACAGCGGATCGTCAAAAAGCCATTGATATTGCCTACAATGCAAAAACCCATCGTTATGGTGTTTGTAATGCTATGGAAACCTTATTAATTGATGCTGCTGCCGTGGATGATATTTTGCCTGAACTGGCACAAAAATATGCACAGGAAGGGGTTGAGCTGCGTTGTTGTGAACGCAGTGCCGCGGTTCTTAGTGAGCAATCGGTAGTTGCCGCCACAGAAGAAGACTGGGATACAGAATATCTGGCACCGATACTGTCTATTCGCGTGGTTGATGGTATCGATGTTGCGATTGAACATATCTTTGAGCATAGTTCTGGTCACACAGAATCTATCATTACCGAAAACTATACGCTTGCCAGACAATTTTTAGCCGAGGTGGATTCCAGCTCAGTCATGGTCAATGCCTCTACTCGCTTTGCTGATGGTTTTGAATACGGTCTGGGTGCCGAAATCGGTATCAGTACTGATAAGATCCATACCCGTGGTCCAGTTGGTTTAGAAGGACTCACCTCGCAAAAATACATTGTTCTGGGTGATGGGCATATTCGAGGCTAAGGGCATTTTGGCAACATGTCATTGAATTTTAAAGCACCTATAGGGATCTATGGCGGCACCTTTGATCCCGTTCATTATGGGCACCTGAGACCTAATCTGGAATTGTGTGAAATTTATGCTATGGAGCATGTGCGCTTTATCCCGGCTTTTCAGCCTCCACATCGAGATGAGTCCCAAACTCCGGCCGAACAACGTTGTGAAATGGTGGCTCAGGCAATTCAGGCAGAACCCCGTTTTGTTTTAGATGATAGAGAAATAAAACGTGGCGGGCCATCTTATACGGTGAATACACTCAAAAGTCTGCGTCAGGATTACCCCGATAATCCCTTATGTTTATTGATGGGAATGGATGCTTTTTCTGGTATTGATCGCTGGTATCATTGGCAGGAGTTGCTGGATTATGCCCATATTATTGTCAGTCAAAGACCAGAAACCGATTTTCATGCCTTTGAGCAATGGCCGACAGCGGTACAAATATTGTATCAGGAACATAAAGGTGAGCGACAAGCAGTTAGTGACTCATTATGTGGGACGATACGGCTTGAAGCTGTGACGCAATTATCGATTTCAGCTACTGATATTCGCAATAGATTAAAAAATAAGCAATCAATCCGCTTTTTAATGCCTGAACCCGTCATAAATCTGATAAAATACTATAATCTCTATACGTAATCTCAATTAGGTAGAGTTGAGAGGTATCTCTTACGCTGCCTTATCCCGTATTGCGATCCTAATTAAATAGAAAGAAGGTAATAAAATTTCAATGAATCTTGAGGAATTGAAGGCACTGGCAGTGAATGCAGTGGAAGATGTAAAAGCATTTGATGTCAATGTGGTTGATGTTATCGGACGAAACAGTATCACTGATGTGCTGGTGTTTGCCAGCGGTCGCTCCGATCGACAGGTCAAAGCAATTGCCAATAATGTCGTGCTTGAAGCGAAAAAATCCGGTGTCGCGCCATTAGGTGTTGAAGGCTTAAATACAGGTGAATGGGTGTTAGTTGATTTGGGTGATGTGGTTGTCCATGTGATGCTGCCGCAGGTTAGAGATTATTATGGTATTGAACGTATGTGGGATGTTGACGATCCAGGCTATGATGAAGATCCCAGTTACGATGATGGTTCTGCTTTTAATGACGGTGAGTAATATTTAATGAATATCTATCTGCTGGCCGTAGGCAATAAAATGCCTGACTGGGTCACTAAGGGATATCATGAATATGCAAAACGCCTCACTAGTGATTGTCAGCTTAAATTAATTGAGATTGTACCTGGAAAACGGGGCAAAAATGCAGATCTGGTGCGCATCAAAAAATCAGAAGGTGAAAAAATACTGGAGGCAATCCCCAAGGGTTGTCTGGTGATTGCTCTGGAAGTCAAAGGTAAACCCTGGACTACACCAGAACTTTCCCGGCAAATGGATCGCTGGTTGCATGGCGGGCAGGATGTGGCTCTGCTGGTGGGAGGACCGGAAGGCTTGAGCGAAGCCTGTGTGGCCAGAGCAGATGTTTAATGGTCATTATCACCATTAACCTTACCACATCCATTAGTGAGAGTTTTATTGAGCGAACAACTCTATAGAGCGTATAGTATTCTCAAAAACCATCCGTATCATCGCTGATGATATACCTTGCATCCAGCTCACCTCGCCGCAAGGAACTTCTGCATCAAATGGGAGTCTCATTTGATGTTATTCCTCAATTTTCTGAGGAAGTTCATCAATTAAATGAGTCACCTGAAGCTTATGTTTCCCGACTTGCTCTTGATAAAGCAATTGACGGCTTATCAAGACAGGCTAATCAGAAAATTCCGGTTCTGGGTTCAGACACCATTGTTGTTCTTAATGGTAATATTTTAGGTAAACCGAAAGATAAAGAGCAGGCAATTGATATGTTGTTAAGTCTGTCAGGCCAGACTCATCAGGTTATCACGGCTGTGGCTCTTATCAATGCTCAAAAAACTGAGCAGATACTTTCTAAGACTGAGGTATCATTTTCGAAACTAAGCCGTTTAATGTGTGAAAATTACTGGAAAAGCGGCGAACCAGCTGATAAAGCTGGTAGTTATGGTATTCAAGGTCAAGGGGCTTTGTTTATCAGTAATATCAATGGTAGTTATTCTGGTGTGATGGGACTGCCAATCTATGAAACAAGAATTTTATTACAAAAGTTTGATATTCATATGCTTTAAGCTTTAATTGTATAAAGGCTGAGTATGAATCCATTGAATTTACTTATAACGAAGAAATTAAAAGAATAAATAATATGAGTGATGAACTGCTAATCAATGTAACACCACAAGAAACAAGAGTGGCTACCGTTGAAAATGGTATGTTACAAGAAGTTGTTATTGAGCGGAGCTGTAAACGAGGTCTGGTAGGTAATATTTATAGGGGTAAAGTCTGTCGGGTATTACCTGGAATGCAGGCTGCTTTTCTTGAGATTGGTTTACAGCGTACGGCTTTTTTACATCTTTCAGATATTGTTGTTTCCGAGGAAAAGAAAAATCTACCTCAGGAATTGACCATTGGGGATGTGCTAAGGGATGGTCAGGAAATTCTGGTACAGGTGGTTAAAGATCCAATGGGTACTAAAGGGGCTCGACTAACGACACATATTACTATTCCTGCCCGTTACCTTGTTTATATGCCGAATTCCAACCATATTGGTGTTTCACAAAAGCTTGAAAGTGATGATGAGCGAGAGCGTTTAAAAGGTTTGATAAAAAAATATCTGCCTGAATTTAAAGGTGGCGGTTATATTGTAAGAACGGTTGCAGAGGGTATTTCGGAACAAGCTGTGCATGCAGATATGATCTTTTTAGAGAAACTCTGGTTGTCTATTCAAGAAAATGATAAGGATGCCAATTCGACAAAAATGGTTTATGAAGATCTGCCATTGGCAATGAAAGTGATGCGTGATATCGCTGACACAGATATCGATGCTATTCGAGTTGATTCCCGTGAAACATTTAATAAAGTGATTAAATTTGCCAATAAATTTATTCCAGAACTGGCACCGCGTATCGAATACTATCCTGGTGAACGTCCTATCTTTGACCTTTATGGTGTTGAAGATGAAATTCAGCGGGCATTACAATCCAAGGTTAAGCTGAAGTCAGGCGGTTATCTGATCATCGACCAAACTGAAGCTATGACGACTGTGGATATTAATACGGGAGGTTATGTTGGTAACCGCAATTTGGAAGAAACTATCTTTAAAACTAATCTGGAAGCCACGCAGTCCATTGTTCGACAATTACGTTTAAGAAATCTTGGCGGCATCATTATTATCGATTTTATTGATATGACTGATCCGGAACATCGCCGACAAGTATTGCGGGCTTTTGAAAAAGCCTTAGAGCGTGACCATGCAAAAACATGCATTACAGAAGTGTCTAATTTAGGTTTAATTGAAATGACGCGCAAACGAACTCGTGAGAGTTTAGAGCATATTTTATGTGAAGCTTGTCCTGTGTGTAATGGAAAAGGTACGGTTAAAACCGTAGAAACAATGGCCTTTGAAATCTTTCGTGAAATTATACGTGAAGCACGACAATTTGATACTGAAAAATTATTGGTACTAACCTCTCAAAAAGTGGGAGACTATTTAATAGATGAAGAATCTTCCTCGATTGCTGAATTAGAAGAATTTATGCAGCTTTCGATTCAGTTGAAAATTGATAACGAATATAATCAGGAGCAGTATGATGTTGTTCCCATGTGAGTTCTTATATAAGAAAGGTATAAAAATAATAACGTGCTATTTATATAAGGCAATAAAATAAGCTGTGTCTGACCAAGCCTTACAAGCAAAGGATGCTGAAAAAAAATCACAATCTGCTATTTCATCTGAAGCTGATGAGAGTCGATTTTCACTATTTAAATTGTTAAAAACAACAGGCTTATTTATTTGGCACTTTCATCGCAAGCTTGTCATCACTCTGATTGTTTCTTTTGCCATTATTTTACTTTCATTTCGTGCAATTGCTCTTTATCTTGAAGAAAACCCGGAAATTGTTCAAAATCTGGTTGAATCCCAACTCCAGGGTCATGTGACATTTGATAAAATAAAAGTCGATACTAATCTTCTTTTTCCATCTGTCGCAATGTACAACTTTACTTTTAAAAATAAATTAAAAGAAGAACAACAATTACAATTTAAATCGGCCAGTATTCGTTTAAATACCCTGCTTTCAATTTTTTATGGACAAGCAAAGATAGATACTATTAGTGTTGACGGAGTAAGTATTATGCTTCGTCGTAATAAGAGTAATATATTCACCATTGCAGATTTTCAGCTTGGGAATAGACAACAAAAAACTCATAGTTCAGGTAATAGTTCAGGTGAAAAGATACAAACCTACCTTGAATTATTTAATCAGACAAACTTTATAATGACAAATAGTGAAATTCATTTTGTTGATGAAATGGAAGAGTTTCCCTCACTCCTGATTTCTGATCTTAACTTCAAAATGGAAAATAAACTTTCAAGACATCAGGTTTCACTCTTAGCAAAATTAAATGACTCAGATACTCAATTAGAACTTCGCCTTGACTTTAATGGTGACATTAATGAAGTAAAAAACTGGGATGGTAAAATATACGGTTCAGTTAATAATATGAATCAGCAGACACTGCTGCATTTTTTCAAGCGAGATGTTATTCAAGTTGAACACTTTAAAATAAATAATATTGAAGCGCATACAAAATTCTGGTCGAGTATTGAAAAAGGAAATTTACAGTCAATTTATGGTGAGTTTGATATCGTTGATGTTGATTTATCACGAGTAGACAGTGAGCGTAAAATTAGCTTTGATGAAATATCTACTAATTTTAAATTTGAACGAGGGCATGAAACACTATCTGATTCAGGTTTAAAAGAAAACTCATGGGTATTGGATTTATTTGATTTTAATGTCAATATCAATTCTCAACAAATAATTGAAAAGCACATCAATTTAAAATTTAATTACATTGAAGCGCAGCCAACATCTCAGGTGCAGCTTTTTTTAAATCATCTGGACCTGGAAGAAATTTCTCAAGTAATTTCTTTTTTTTCACCCAAAGAGTTTAATAAACAAATATATAAAATATTAAAACCAAAGGGCTATCTTGAAAATATTGTTTCTACAGTACATTTAAAACCATTAGAAATGCCTATTGATATTACCCGCTATCAAGTTCAGGCAGATATCCATCATTTCGGAATGAACTCATTATTTTCATTACCAAAAGTTCGAAATTTCTCATCACGAGTTATATTTAATGAAACCATGGGACGTGCTTATATTAATAGTGACAATATGAAGCTGCATCTTAAATCTCTATTTCGTGATTCATGGCCTATTACACAATTATCAGGTGAATTTTTCTGGCAGCAGGAAGAAGACGAATGGTTCTTTGGTGCAGAACAGCTCAAGCTAAAAAATCCCCATTTAAATGCCAGTGCGGATGTTAATCTCTGGCTGGCAAAAAATGGTCAGACCTATATGGATTTAACCGGGTTTTATCATGATGTCAATGTTAAATATGTACCCTATTATTTGCCGGCAAAAATAATGAGCGATGGTTTGGTCAGCTGGCTTGATAATGCTTTTCTTTCAGGATGGGGAACAGATGGTGGTGTTGTTTTTAGAGGTGAATTAGCCCAATTTCCCTATGAGGATCATAGTGGTACGATGGATATCGTATTTAATACTAAAGAGGTTGAACTTAATTATAATAAAGGCTGGCCACTATTAACAGATATCAATGCCCAGGTACAGTTTACCGAGCGGGGGATGGGAGTAGAATCAACACAGAGTAAAGTTTTTTCATCAATATCAAATAATGTTAATGCTGATATAGAGCGTTATCTGGACTCAGTATTAATACTAACCGGTGATATAAATAGTAATATTGATGATGGAAAACATTTCCTAAAGCAAAGCAAATTAGTTTCAAATGATGTCTTAGATATATTGGATGCTAAAGGTGATATCGGGATTAATCTGGATGTGGTGATTTCGCTGAAAAAAGGTAAGCCTGATAGTAAAGTAACAGTGAAACTTATTGATAATAAATATTACCCGCCTGGTTTTGAGCGCAAAGAAGGGCTGGTCGAACATATAAATGGTGATATTATTATTCATAATGACTCTGTCAGTGCAAAAAAACTAACGGCCGATATTATGGGGCAAGCGGCGAAAATATCAATAAAGACTGCCAAACAAGCAAAACAATCTAAAAAAGATCCGAATATAAGTCTTGATATTAGTAGCAAAGTTTCTATTCAACAATTAAAAAAGTTTAATTTGATACCTGAAGACCTGATCCCCTTGAGCGATCAACTTTCTGGTTTGCCGAAAGTTAAATTGGCAATCAATTTACCGAACAAACAACGTGAGCTGTCATTTAATATTGCTTCAGATTTAAAAAATCTCAAGTCTGATTTACCTGTGCCACTAAAAAAACAAGCAAGTAAAGTATCACCCTTTAATCTTTCTTTTTCTGAAATAAAAATCCTTGAAAATAAAAGAAACCTCAAGCATGCTCAATTGGCTATTAAAATTTCTAATGAATTATCACTGGCTTTATTTATGGATACTTCAAGTGATAACTTTAAGTTACTCAAAGGGAATGTCGCATTTAAAGGTGCTCAGGCTAAATTACCAAAAGAAAATTTATTACGCATTACTGGGAGTTTAAATAATCTGCCTTTGGAACAGTGGCAATCGGTTTTTTCCTCTCAAAGTAAAAATAATAAAAAAGAAAACAATAAATCTATAGAAAATCGATTTACTTTACCGATCGAGTTGGCTATGCAAAAAGTGGTTCTTCCTGAGTTTGGGGTTGGTTCTAAAGTGCCAGATGTTACTAAAAAGAAAAAAGTACAATCAAAATCTGTAAAAAATACTGATAATGATCCTCGCTATTTCCCGTTAATCAACGGCACTATTAAGACGTTAAAAATGGGTGAACTTGATCTGGGTCTGTTTACTATAAAGAGCAGTCGAGTAGATAGAAGTATTGTGCTTGACATGCTTAATTTAGACGGTCAATTGCTTTCATTTAAAGGTAAAGGAAAATGGCACTATAAGAACGAATATCCTGAAGTCGAATTTGAGGGTGTTGCTAAAATCCCCTCTACAGAAAAATTGCTTATTGCCTTAGGCAATGATCAATTAATTCGAGGTGGAAAATTACAGTTGTCAGGCTATATGAGCTGGATAGGGGGATTGACCGATTTCAGCAAGGAAAACATTGAGGGTAATATTAATCTAATTTCTGAAAAAGGCGCATGGGTTGAAGGCAAACCCGGGGCAGCCGGGCGTTTAATAGGCTTACTCAATATGAATGCTCTGGTTCGTCGTTTGTCATTGGATTTTTCAGATGTTTCCAAAGAAGGCTTTCAGTTTGATAAGATGGAAGCTGATTTGAGTTTTAATAATGGTTTGATTTCTACTGATAATTTTCGAATTTCTGCACCCAGTGCCAGAATTTTGATGACGGGCAACACCAGTCTGGTGACTAAACAATTTGATCAGCGGGTGACTGTTGTTCCAGAAGTGTCGGCCACATTGCCTTTGGCAGGTGCTGCTGTCGCTGGACCTGCGGGTGCTGCTGTGGTTTGGGTTGGACAAAAGCTTCTGGGTGATCAATTAAATAGGGTGACGGCATTTGATTATACGATTAAAGGCAGTTGGGATGAGCCTGTGATCGTGAAAGATAAAACCAATAGAAACACATTGTTAAGAATCAAAAAAGCATTTGGTTTAGATGAAGATAAATCAGAAATCCCACAGCACAATCCATTACTGGATGAAAATAATTCAGAATATCCATAAATTAATGATAAGTCCTGAAAAATAGAACTATTTAACTTGAAATTTGACCATTAATCGTTGAAACTATGAGGTTTTATGTGAATATGAAGTGTTAGAGAGAATATGGCAAAAGTAGCAGCGATTCAAATGGCTTCCGGGCCCAATGTCAGTGCCAACCTGAGTGAAGCAAAACGGTTAATTGCAGATGCCGTTAAGCAAGGTGCAAAACTGGTTGTATTACCAGAAAATTTTGCTCATATGGGTATGTCTGAACTGGATATTTTAGACGTTTCAGAAGATTATATTTCTGCTGATGAGTCTACAGAACAAGCAAAGGCTCCGATACAGAATTTTTTATCAGCAGTGGCTAAAGAAGAAAAGGTCTGGGTTCTAGGAGGGACGATACCTCTGAAAGCGAACCATGCTGCAGATGTTGAACTCTCTGGTGAAAATCGTGAAAAGATCCTCTCTGCCTGTCTTCTGTTTAATGATGAAGGTAAAATGGCAGCACGTTATGACAAAATTCATCTTTTTGATGTCGATTTGGGCGATCAAGGTGGTGCTTATAACGAATCAGCATATACTCAAGCGGGCGATAAGGTTGTCGTCGTTGACACACCATTTGGTAAATTAGGATTAGCCATTTGCTATGACCTGCGTTTTCCAGAATTATTTCGTGATATGGTCAGTCAGGGAGTGGAAGTATTAGGCTTAGTCTCTTCATTTACGGCAACGACAGGCAAGGCACATTGGGAAGTTCTTAATCGTGCCAGAGCAATTGAAAACCTGTGCTTTGTGATCTCATCAGCACAGGGTGGTTACCATGTTAATGGACGTGAAACACATGGAGATAGCATGATTGTTGATCCCTGGGGTGGTGTTATTGATCGTTTGCCTCATGGTTCCGGCTTTGCTATTGCTGATATTGATACAGAAACTTTGCAGCAGACACGCAAAAATTTTCCGGTATTAGAGCATATTAAACTGCCCTGTCATTTAAGATAATAAAAATAGCTAATAACTCAGCATTTTATTAACAAGAGATAGCCCCTCAGCTTTGTTGAGGGGCTATTAAAGTTTAAAGCATATTGTCTGCCCCATCCTGTAAATATAGAAAGAAACTATTCAGTTTCTCAGACTGTTTATCTTCACAATTTTTTTCGACTAAGAAAAAGTTCACTCCTTAACGCAGGAAAGGCACTGATTACAGATATACAGAAGGCTGCGACATAGGGCAATGACTGTACCAGCAAGACAATGAACCAGAGCAATAGATCCAGGCTGTCTAATGACAGGTAAAAATAAACGGCTGCAGCGGAAGACCAGAGCAATAACATGATGAATACCTCTTCCAGAGCGGCACTGACAGCTTTTAACCTATAAAAATCAGTTGAAAATGGTCTATAATCATAACCCATTGAAATTATAGTGAAATATCATGATATTACCACCAAAAATCA
>JAHXIM010000185.1 GCA_025655635.1 gamma proteobacterium symbiont of Lucinoma myriamae
TTATTATAACATTTCTGGTTGATCTGGTCACTCAAAAGAAGGATTAATTCCTTATATTTCAAATAGATGACATGTTTTTCAGGGTTGACTACATAGGTATTGTCCAGCCACCAGGCGAAATTTTTTGAGGCGTAAGCCGGCGTTCATCGGCGGGTAGCACATGAGTACAACAAACCAGCCGTAAAAGGTCATATCAACACTTTTGGTGCGATTATTTAACCAGCGTGATGCAATAGTATAGCCGATAAGTGCAATGCCGACATCGATATAAAAAATCAGATGATAGAGCATGAGATACCAGATGTGGAATTTTTGGAAGTCATTAAACATGGCATAACTATCGGATAGAATCTGAGTTAAAGCCATTTGCATTTGTGAAAATTCCAAGACAATAAATTTTGTCATCAAAGTTAAAAAGAAAAAATTCACCAGAAAAACCAGATAGACCTTAGCAATTCGTTTGTTTTTTAAAAACATAATGGTATTAATTTTTTTATTTTTAGATCTTTTTTTAAGATCTTTATTTCTAAAATAGAATGCACTGGCTTTTGACCAAAGCCATTTTAGTAAGGCACGATAACTGATCATCAATAATATGCCATAATCATTAAACTCATAGCGACTACCCCCTTTATATTTCAGGGTAAAGAAACAATAAGGGATGCCTACAATTAAAAACAGGGATAAAAAATATTGGTAATAGCTGCGGGTAATATCGAAATCAGCATGTTGAAAATAATAATGAAAATGGACAATAGAATATCCCAGAGCCAATAACAGACCCATAGACGCAATACGATAAAAAGATGATAGAAGCAAATAGCTTATTGGATGATTATTTTTTTGGGGTCAATTGTGACTTAAAATGTTTTTTTAAAACGTGTCACCGCCCACCACTCAAAAAGCAGCATACCTAAAAAACAAAATAGCAGATAAATTAAGATAATCTTATGCTGGCCTGTTTTTTCGATTAAAAACTGTATTTGTGTGTTTTCTACGTAGAAATTCACAAATGCAGTCAAAAATAATAAAAAACCGCCAAAATAGCCTGCCTTTGATGAATATTCCATTTTATTTCCATAAATTAACAATTTAATAAAATCAATAAATGGCACCCATTTATTCTATTCCAAAATTGTAACAAATGAGAAAATATAAAAAAGAGTATAACATCACGATTTGCAATGACTTAAAACACTTATACGCCAATAAGCCTGGCCAGGCAGTGACAAGGCTTATTGGAGTTTAATTAAACTGAACTCTGTTTAAGAAATAAAGTAAAAGTATGCACTAAGTATTGATATTGCTTGGTTTATGGAAGAAGTGTCCTTGGCATGGATGCCAAAGCCAAGCTTACACAGATGTATTTACAGCATCTTCTAGAATAAATCATGCTATATCAATGCGTTAGTTATATTGAATCCTGCTTATTAGTCTTGTTTGTTAAGACTCACTATTAGATTTAATAATTCTGCTTCAGATAGCTTGGTAATTTCAAATAATATCCTTGAACTTGTTATTGTTTCACCGTTAACTTTTAACTTATGAACAACCCTTTGTATCATTTCATACCCTGTCATCAGTCTATCCCCTAATGCCAACTTAATTCACTTATTAATATAAGGTGTTTATATATTAGACAACTAATTTTTTTTTGACGATATAAAGTAAAGACCCTATATTTGCAAAATAAAACCCGCATTGACTATACATATAAAACCTACTTAGCCTAATGAATATGTAAATACCGGCAATCCTGAGAAACGATAGTGACAAGTAATTAATTTTAAACTTGAACAGGGTGAATGGAGAGGCGTTGCTTAGAAGTTACTCACCTTAAAATCAAGGTGAGTACTGGGAAATACTGCACTATTGGGGATGAATGCAGTCCTCAAAAATCAGTGAAACAACTGATTAGAAGCTCTGTAAATAACAATACCAGTTTATGAAATTTGTTTATGTGTAACCGTTCACAGTTTAAGTTTATCGTGTAATATTCAGAATATGGCTTATAATTACGATGATTAAAAGTCATGTGAGCAATTTGAGAGTCGCACGAACAGACCGTATAAACCTTTACACAGTAAAGACTTGACAAAAAATAGTAATATTATAAATCAAGATTCGCTCTTGCTAAATGAGGTAGAGGTTCATTTAAACCCGTGCCTGAGTGCCCCATGGCACGTTTGATCATCAGGTTTTTAAAAGGACTGAATTTATCGGCAAGATTTAATCCTGTGTTGCGTAGTAATTTCAGCAGGGTGATATCATTACTAAACAACCGCTTGAAAGCATCCATAGCGGCCAGCATAGCGACATTATCAGCTTTTCTACGACGCTCATAGCGTCTTAAAGTAGACATAGCTCCCAGAGCACGCTTTTTTTCATGGGCTCGCAAGACTTCTTCGGCCAGTACCACAGCATCCAGCAAACCAAGGTTAACACCCTGCCCTGCCAGCGGATGTACCGTATGCGCCGCATCACCAACCAGTGCCAGATGCTCCTCAACATAGTGTTTAGCATGTCTTAGTCGCAGCGGGAAAGCACCTCGTTCTGAGGTTAGTTGAATTCGTCCTAAAGTGCTGCCAAACGTCATTTGTAATTCCTGATTAAACGATTGTTCATCCATATTAACCAGAGCTTGTGATTTTTCTTCAGTGGTTGACCAGACAATAGAGCTTTGTCCATCAGCTAACGGTAAAAAGGCCAGTGGTCCTTCGGGCATAAATTGCTGCCAGCAGGTATCCTGATGTGATTCAGAGGTCTGCACATTGCACACCACGGCCGTTTGCTGATAAGCCCAGCTATTAAGAGCAATACCGGCTTGTTTTCTCACCCACGAATTAGCACCATCCGCCCCCACTACCAGTTCAGTGCTCAGGTGCTGACCATCGCTGGTGATAAGTTCAACACCCGCTTTATCCAAAGACATCGACTGTAATTGTAGCGGCATTAATAAATCAATATTATCAAATTCTGCCAATTTGTTTTGCAGTGCTTTTTGAATTACCCGGTTTTCGACTATATGTCCTAAATCCATCTGACCGACATCCACGCTATCAAAATGAATTTGCCCCTGTCCACTGGCATCCCATACACTCATTTTATTATAAGCCGCAACGCCATCATGCTGCATGGACTGCCAGACACCAAGATTTTCAAATATATGCTGGCTGGCATGCGTGAGGGCACTGACACGAATATCATGAGAATTTTCCGGCCAGTCAAAATTACTTTGACGGGCTTCAATAACGGCCACTTTTAATGCACTATTGCCGAGCGCACAGGCCATCGTCGCACCCACCATGCCGCCGCCGACAATAATAATATCGTAAACTTTCTTATCATTTTTCGTATTTGCTTTTGTCATCTAAATCATCCAGCTTATATAATTTTCCAGGTTTAAGGCTTCTCATAAGCAAAAGCGGCTAGCAAAGTGACTGGCCTACTGCCATTTTACTTAATTTACCCTGCAGCATCCCGCTACCCATAGCCTCACTGGCAACAGCATGTTTCAGAGGTGATATTATGTCAGTCATCAATAAACCTGAATTTCTTAATAGCGCCAGCGTTGTTGACTGATTTGAAAACACTTTGATCAGACTATTGGTAATATTGGTGACTTGTCGAATATCAGCCTGACGCCAGTTCCAATAGGCTGTTAATAATGCTTTATTACCCGGATCACCTTTTTTAAACGTGTGCATTTCTGCAGCGATTAATTCGGCTAATGCAGAAATATCACGCAGCCCCAAATTAAAACCCTGTCCTGCGACGGGATGCACGCCATGGGCGGCATTGCCAATCAGAGCAACCCGATTTTGATGTGCGAGAGTGTCATTGTTGATAGTCATCAACATTAATGGATAAGCCGCTCGACGCCCCGCCTTAGTGATTTGTCCCAGACGATAACCAAAACGCTGTTGTAATACACTGATAAAGTCAGCATCATTCAAAGCCATTATATCATCCACCTGATCGTCACGGGCAGTCCATACAAGAGAACAGCGATTGCGGCTCAGCGGCAGAACAGCAAGAGGTCCGGAGTTAGTAAAGCGTTCATAGGCAACATTCTGATGAGGCATTTCTGTTTCAATATTGGCAATAACTGCGGTTTGTGCATAGGATTGCTGGTTAGTTTGAATCCCAAGAAAGGCTCTGGTTTCAGAATTAACACCATCTGCAATAATCAATAAAGCCGCACTCATGTTTTTTGTTTTTTGTTCAAACTGAACATTGACTGTGACTTGTTCTGATCTTGTTTTTACCTGTTCAATCGTTGCCGGACAAAAAAGCTGAATATTGTCATATTGTTTCATTTCATGCAGCAGAACCTCACCCACCACACGGCTTTCAACGACATAGCCAAGAGCTGCTACGCCTTCTTTTTGGTGATCAAGTCGAGTGACACCCAGATGGCCTCGATCAGAAACATGGATTTGTTTAATGGCGGTAAACCCATCATCATCACGTGCAGCCAGCTTATCCCAGATTCCCATGGCTTGATAGATTTGTCTGGAACTCCAGGCTAGAGCCAGACAGCGGTCATCAAAACTGGGCTGAGTTTGTTGTTCCTGATAAGGATGCGCTTCAATAACCGCTATAGACAGTTTTAAGGGTGCAAGAGCAAGAGCCATAGTAGCTCCGGCCATACCTCCACCAACAATAATAATGTCAAAATGTTCTATTGATTGTTTAGTCATTCAGCTTATTTCCCGCTTGTTTGTACTGATAGGTTTTTACGCTAATGTCTTTTTTTACGCACTGCTTTTTTGGGGCTGGCGGCTTTTCTTAAGCTAGCGGCCTGCCTTTCTTGCGCTAGCGGCTTTTTTTCTAATGACCTTCTTTTTCACAACAGTTTTTTTCTTGCTAAGCGCTTTTTTTACCGTACTCTTCAGCCTGCTTGTTTGAGTCTGCATAGTCGCTTTATCATCATTTATGCTATTAGATTGAGCTCTCTTTAGTGTGGCCATAACAGCTTCTATTTCTGTCACCGTTTTAGGCGCTTTAATAGTCAGTACTTCATGACCTGTACGTGTGACACGCACATCATCTTCAATACGAATACCGATATTTCGCCATTTTTTTGCAATTTTGCGATTATCGCCCGTATAAATGCCTGGCTCAACAGTCAAGACCATGCCCGGTTCCAACATGCGCCATTCATTATCAACCTTATAATCACCCACATCATGAACATCTAATCCCAGCCAATGCCCTGTGCGGTGCATATAAAAAGGTTTATAGGCTTCATCTTTAATCAGTTTGTCAACACGTCCTTTTAATAAGCCCAAACGTACCAGCCCCCGGGTGATCACTTTAACCGCCGCTTCATGAGGTGCATTCCAGTGACTACCGGGATACACCATTTCTATGGCTGCTGCCTGTGCCTCAAGCACCAATTCATAAAGCGCCTTTTGTTCTACTGAAAAACGTCCGTTAACCGGATAGGTACGGGTAATATCGGAGGCATAACCCTGGTATTCACCACCAGCATCAACTAATACCAGATCGCCGTCTATTAATGCGCTGTTATTTTCGGTGTAATGTAAAATACAGCTATTTTTCCCACCACCGACAATGGAGGGATAGGCCAAATCCCGACAACCATTAAACATACACTCATGCACAAATTCGGCTTCAAGCTGGTATTCCATCATTTCTGGCTGACAGACTTTTATCAGACGTTCATGAGCCCTGCAAGACACCGAAGCAGCCTTTTTCATCATTTTTATTTCTGTGGCTGATTTGAATAGACGCATTTCATGTAATGGGTGATCCAGAGCGACAAATTCACCTGGCGCATTCACTCCCATTCTTACTTTTTGCTTTAATTGATTTACCCAGCCTGTCAAACGCTGATTAAAGTCCGTATGAATACCCATGGTATAAAACACCCGGGTTTTATTTTCCATAAGACCGGGCAAAATATCATCGATATCGGTAATAGGGAAAGAATCATCAGCACCGTAGGCGTCCAGCACACCTTCCTGACCTGCACGGCGGCCGTGCCATATTTCCTGCGTTTCATCTTTTTCCCGGCAAAACAGAACATATTCGCCATGTTTACGACCTGGAATAAGCACCAACACCGCTTCCGGTTCCCAAAAGCCGGTCAGATAAAGAAAATCACTATCCGGTCTAAACACATAATTCACATCACGCTTTCTGACCTGCTCGCCCGCTGTAGCTAATATGGCAATACTATCCTTCCCCATATCCTGCATTAAATGTTTTCTACGTTTGCTAAATTCTTTTATATCAATCATATTATTCTTTAGTTAACTTTAACCTGGAATAATCAGTGGATAAGGCTGTTGCAGTAGATGCCAACTGATTTTTCCAGGTTAAATAATGACATGCAGATAACTAATGCATGCTTTTATCAGACTTAAGTGAATCCGCTATTGAAGCAGGAATGTCCACCGGCACACGAATAGGGTTCATTTCTTCATTGATGAACAAAACCCCCATGCGAATAAATTCAATAAATTCAATAATAGCTTCTTCATCTGAATCATCACCCGCCAGATCATAGTCACCAGCTGTTGAAATCGATGCCATTGCTTCAACAAACTCTGAGACTTCTTCAGAGTATTCAGAAAAACTTTTTATTCCGGCAAGGCTTAAGCCCATCAAAAACCCCTGCGCCCATTCAGCAATAGCCTTGAGACGAACAGCTGCACTGTCATCTTCCGGTAAAAGTAGATAAAAGCCAAGATCATTAGCAGAAAGTGACCTTAATGCCGCTGCAAAGAAATTTTTAAACGATTCGGTAATGGCCTCAAGCAATAAGTCACGCGCCATAATAGCCTGTGACGCATCTTCTGACTCTCTTAATAGTGTCAATGACAACCATTCATGAACGGTTATATCACTTTTACCGCATAATACACCACATAAAGTCCCATGGACTTCTGAAGGTGATAATTCACTGCCCAACTTGATAAGAACGGCTTTTATTTGTTCAATATTTATCTCTGATGACATAGCATCCACTCAATTGAGACCTCTTACATTATGTAAAAAACTATGATTTATTTCATTAATATGGAATTATACCTCAGTTAATCAATAATTCCGTTATAGATTGTTGCTTTAACCATTGACCATTGCCACAATGAATTTTAATATAGGGACTTAAGTAACAACACATTAAATAGTTACTATCCTAATTTTAATAATAATCAATGTAACAGGTTCTTCTACACTATGGTAGACAATGCAACAGCTGCTGATACTGATATTGAACTCAAACGTCTGGATGAAAGTGTTAATGTATTACTCGACACCATCAGCCAGCTTAAAGATGAAAATGTTCAGTTACGCTCACAACAAGAATTCCTACAAGTTGAACGTTCCAGACTTATGGAAAAAACCGAAACCGCACGAACTCGTGTTGAAGCCATTATCAATCGTCTAAAAGCCATGGAGAATAACGGATGAAAGAAGAAGCCGTTCCCGTTACAGTAAAAATTCTGGAAAAAGACTATTGCATTGCCTGTGCGCCTAATCACAAGGAAAGCCTTGAAGATTCTGCCAGCTTATTAAATGACAAGATGCTTGAAATTCGCAATTCAGGTAAAGTCATCGGTAGTGATCGTATTGCCGTCATGGCGGCACTTAATCTGGCTCATGACTTATTACAGCAACAACAGCATACTGCTAATGATTACCAGCTTTCCCAGCATCTTCGGCAACTAAGAGAAAAGATTGATGGTGTCGTCAATGAAAGCAAACAAATGGAAATTTCATAAACTTTAGCTTTTATTTTTTACCCTAACCAGCAAAAATGTTATACTTAATGTGCGTGGAAGTTCTACCTAAGCAAGTTAGCATACTGGGTACTTCTTGAGCCGTAATCTTTTACCCTGGAGATGCGCGCCTGGTCATGTGTGCATGCCTGTCCTTTACTTTCTTTCTAAGAGAGTTAAAGAGTGCAGAAAGCCTAATTGATCAGTCATATCTCCACTTGAACCGATAGGTTCAAGAGCGAAAGTGAGCGACGGTTTAGATTGTTCTTCCACCTTGATTCATTCTAGTTCATGTCAATAAGCAGCTGCCTTTATTATGACACCGTCTAAGACAGACATTAAAAATCAACAATCCTACACACTACGCCAAAGTTTGCGTATTAAGCGCCGTCATCTTACCAAGATGAAGCAGCATCAACATGCACAAAAAATTACACAACGAATTATCCACTCTACACTTTATAAGCGCTCCAGACACATTGCTCTATATTTATCCGCAGACGGCGAAGTTGATCTATCTTTTTTAATCAATAAGTTACATAGCAGTTCCGACAGCGGCCATGCTAAGAAATGCTATTTGCCTGTTATTATCTCCAGGCAACATGGCATTATACATTTTGCTCCCTATGAAGCGCACACTCGCCTGAAAAAAAACTGTTTTGGAATTCTTGAACCGGTATATCAGAAAAAACAATTAAAAACTGCGTTGCAAATGGATTTAGTTCTGGCACCATTGGTTGCTTTTGATGAGCAGGGAAACCGGATGGGTATGGGAGGCGGTTTTTATGATCGGGCGCTGCAGCATTTAAAATCGAATTCTATAACACCTCGCTCCTTAAAGCCACGCTTTGTCGGCGTCGCTCATGAGTTACAACGAGTAAAGGAACTGAAATCTCACACTTGGGATATTGCGTTAAATGCTATAGTCACTGAAAGAAGATTAAGTTATTTTCATCAATAAACGAGGAAATTGAATATTCTCTTTATGGCCCATGCAAATAAGTTATTACAAACCAAAAGAAGTAAAACCGCTGATCAGTACACCGAACAAAACAAAGTAGGTTAAAATAACCAGAGGATCTTGCCTAAAACCACTTTTTTTATTAATTAATGCTTTACGAGCTAAACGCTTATCAGGACCAAAACAGTTTTTCAAACTACTACTTTTTGGACCGTATGAATTGTTATAATTCACTCAACCCCCTTAAAAAGAAATCATTTTATTTTTTTATTATTAGATAGAGTTGTTTTTTGCTAATTTCTTTATAACCTGCATAGAGGATATAAATAGTTCAAGAACACCTACTATTTGTAGGTATAGTGCCTATATTTATATAGTTTTGCAAGGATTTTTCTACTTTTATCAGACTTAGCCCAAAAATTCTTTATATGCAGAATTTTGAGTTTCGTCCCAATAGTTATAACCCAGGTCATCAAGGTATTGATGAAAAGCACTTAAGTCGCTATCCGGCACTTGAATACCAGCAAGCACACGGCCAAATGCAGCACCATGATTACGATAATGAAACAAACTAATATTCCAGTTTTGTCCCATGCCACTCAAGAAACGCAGCAATGCACCAGGACGTTCAGGAAATTCAAAACGATACAGATGTTCGTTATGAATCTGGGGGGCATGTCCCCCGACCATATGCCGTAAATGTAATTTGGCAATTTCATTATCACTAAGATCAATGACGGGATAGCCTTTGTTAATCAGTGCATCAAACAGCACTTCTTTTTCTTCTTCAGCATTTGATGTTTTAACACCAACAAAAATATGGGCCTGAGCATCATGAGAATAACGATAATTAAATTCTGTTATACCCCGGGTACCGACAATTTTACAAAACTTAAGAAAACTGCCGGGACATTCATCAATTGTTGCTGAAAAAAGTAATTCTCGATTTTCGCCTAATTCAGCACGCTCAGCCACATGACGTAAACGATCAAAATTAATATTAGCACCGCTATTAATCGCCACGAATGTTTTATTTTTAATTTCGTGTTCTTTAATGTATTTTTTCAGACCTGCCACAGCAAGTGCACCTGCTGGTTCAGTTACCGTACGCGTATCATCAAAAATATCTTTTATAGCGGCACAGATTTCATCCGCACTAACAAGAATGACATCATCCACACACTTCTGAGCCACCTTAAAGGTTTCTTCACCAACCTGTTTGACCGCAACGCCATCAGCAAAAATACCCACCTGATCTAAGATAATGCGTTGTTTAGCAATTAAGGCATCATGCATAGAAGCAGCATCATCGGGCTCAACACCAATAATTTTAATTTGTGGATAAAGATATTTCACATAAGCTGCAACACCGGCAATCAAACCACCGCCGCCCACTGGAACAAAAATAGCTTCAGGTTCCACATCACATTGCTGCATGATCTCCATGGCAATAGTACCTTGTCCGGCTATCACATCAGGATCATCGTAGGGATGAATAAACGTCAGTCTCTTTTCTTTTTCAAGTTTCCTGGCATGTTGATAAGCTTCATCATAACTATTACCAAATAATATGACTTTGCCGCCTAAGCGTTTCACCGCTGTTACTTTAATATCAGGCGTAGTTTTAGGCATCACAATAACAGCCTCTACACCAATTTTATTAGCAGACAGGGCAACACCCTGAGCATGGTTACCTGCTGATGCGGCAATAACACCCTGATCTTTCTCCGCCTGAGTTAACTGCACCATTTTGTTATAGGCACCACGCAGTTTAAAGGAAAAAACCGGTTGCAGATCTTCTCTTTTTAGCAGGATATTATTGTCTGTACGCAGTGATAAATTAACCGCTGAATCCAACGGTACTTTATCAACAATTTCATAAACCCGGGCTTTAAGTATCTTTTTTACATAACTTTCTAACATAGTCGCTAAGTTACCAATATTTTGAGAACATGTCTATTCCAGATCAACCTAGATCAAAGGGGTCAGAGTAACTTGATATTCTAATATGAGTTAAAAATACAAGTATGGTGACCATTAATCAATCACTCTGACCCTATTGATACAAGCATGGAGTTTACAAATTGAATTACTCTGCCCTATTGATACAAAACATTATTAAAAGCCAAAAAAAACACCTCTGGTGCTTTAACTAAAAATCAAGGATAATGTGTCAAAAATCAGATTATAAATATCAGTCGCTTTATATTGGATAGTGGCACTTGGAGAAATAAATGAATCAAGATGAAATGAAACATGCAGTGGCACAAGTCGCTATTGAACATGTAGTACCCGATACAATTATCGGTGTCGGTACAGGATCTACAGCAAATTTCTTTATTGATGAACTGGCAAAAATAAAATATAAAATTAATGGTGCAGTGGCAAGCTCCGAAGCAACAGCAGAGCGTTTACGTGGCCATGGGATCGAAGTTTTTGATTTGAATTCAGTTAGTGAAATGTCTGTCTATATTGATGGTGCTGATGAAACCAATAAGGCTTTACACCTGATTAAAGGTGGTGGTGGTGCATTAACACGTGAAAAAATCGTGGCTGCAGTAGCTGACAAATTTGTTTGTATTGTTGATGAAACAAAACTCGTGAGCTATATGGGTAAATTTCCTCTACCGGTTGAAGTCATTCCAATGGCTCGTAGTTATGTTGCCAGAGAGATTGTTAAGCTGGGCGGTGAACCCGTATTACGTGAAGGCTTCACTACTGATAATGGTAATGTCATTATTGATATACACGGCATGGAGATCATGGAGCCTGTGAAACTTGAAGAGCAACTCAATAATATTGTTGGTGTTGTCACTAATGGTTTATTTGCTATGCGTCCTGCTGATGTGCTTTTAGTCGGTACACCTGATGGGGTGAAGGAAGGCTTTTAGTTGATAAGTTGATAAGCAAGATTATCAACTTAATAAGCTACTCACTTCCCTTCTACAATAAAACCCTTTCTATACCACCATTAGTAACATCATCAATAAACTGCTTTTGCCAGTTCTCACCGAGTATTTTTTGACACAATTCTACGACAATATATTCTGCCGTCATACCGGTTTCTTCACGATAGCGATTTAAGCCTTGTTGACAGGCCGGGCAGGTTGTTACCAGTTTGAGCTGCTCTGCTTTTAACTCATTGTCATTAGTCAGGCTACTAATATTTTTGCTTAATTCTTCTTCTTTACGATAGCGTAACTGAGTCGATATATCGGGTCTTGAGACCGCTAATGTACCTGACTCACCACAACAACGATCCGACAAAATTACATTGTCACCTAAAATAGTTTTAGCGACATTCAATGGTTGTTCAGTCTTAATCGGTGTATGGCAGGGATCATGATAAATATAACCAACAGCCTGATGATCAGCATCCAGACTATAGCCCTTTTCGGCCAGATATTCATGAATATCCAATAAGCGACAATCAGGAAAAATTTTCTGAAATTGATAATGCAATAGTTGATCCATACAGGTGCCGCATGATACCAGAACGGTTTTAATATCCATATAGTTCAGAGTATTGGCAATACGGTGAAACAACACCTGATTTTCCGCAGATATTGCCTGCCCTTTTTCTTCTTCACCACCCGCAGTTTGTGGATAGCCGCAACAAAGATAACTTGGGGGTAATACTGTCTGTACTCCGGCGTGATACAACATTGCTAACGTCGCCATACCAACCTGACTAAATAAACGTTCTGAACCGCAGCCTGGAAAATAAAAAACCGAGTCTGCTTCATCATTAGCATTATTTTCTTTATTAATAAGTGCACTGGCATTCCTTAAAATTGGAATGGTAGTACTGTCTTCAATACCCAGCAATTGTCGTGTCGTCTGACTGGGAATATCCGCAGGCATGGGTTTTTTAACAAAGTTAACTACTTGTGCTTTAATTGGCATTTTGCCATGAGTCACATGAGGCTGTTTTCCTTTAGGGATTAAAGCAAAATGTTTGGCCAATTTATGTCCCAGACGCTGACCTTTATACGACCACTCAATCATTACTTTACGCATCATTTTAATAGTAGACGGATCAGTCACATTAAGAAATGCCATAGCAACTTTGCTCATGAGGGAAAAACGTCTTTGCTTTCGATTACGCAAAATCGTACGCATTCGAATGGTCACATCACCAAAGTCAATATTCACTGGACAAGGATTTAAACATTTATGACAGACCGTACAATGATCTGCTACATCATTCATCTCATCAAAATGACGCAGAGAAATACCCCTGCGGGTTTGTTCTTCATAGAGAAAAGCCTCCATGATCAGTCCTGTGCCCAAAATTTTATTACGTGGCGAATACAGCAGATTAGCTCTGGGAATATGGGTATTACACACGGGCTTACACTTACCACAGCGCAGACAATCTTTAATGTCATTATTCAAAGAGCCTAATTCACTAGCCTCTAAAATCAATGCTTCTTGCTGCAGTAATTGTAGTGAGGGTGTATAGGCTTTTTCCAGGCCAGAGCCGGGCATGAGTTTACCCGGGTTAAAGTGGTTATCCGGATCAACTTTGTCTTTATAGGTTTTAAAGGCTGATAATATATCATCACCAAGAAATTGCAGTTTGGTAATACCAATACCATGCTCACCTGAAATAACACCGCCCAGAGACTCCGCAAGGGCCATGATTTTCGACACTACTTTTTCCGCTGTGTGCAGCATTTCATAGTCATTAGAATGTACAGGTATATTGGTATGAACGTTACCATCACCTGCATGCATATGGGTCGCAACAAATAAACGTCCCGGACGTATATCAGCGTGAATTTTATCCAGATGTTCATTAACATCTGAAAGATTAAGCCCGCTAAACAGTTCTTTTAAAGGTTTTTCTACCTCATCACGATAGGAAATTCTTAGCGTTCGTTTTTGTAACAACTCAAAAAAAGTAACATCACCATTGTTATCATCAATTAAAAGATGCTCTGTACTAATTACATTACTAAATTGTGCTGCCGGCGAATCCAGATGTTGAAGCATGGTATTCCAACGTACTTGAATTTCAGTTGTTAATTTTAAGGCCGCTGCTTTTTTATCTTCAACAATACGTTGAGCTTCTTCAGAGCCTTCAAATTCAGGGTTATTTGAAGTGATCTTAAGATCCGTGTGTAAATAATTATCAACCGCCTGAACAATTTTTAATTTATTTTTTATGGAATGGATAATATTAATGCGTTCGATACCCAGCGTATAATCTGCCAGCTTATCCAATGGAATTACGACATCTTCATTCACTTTAAAGGCATTGGTATGTGAGGCAATCGCTGCTGTTCTTGCCCGGTCTAACCAGAAAAATTTTCTTGCTTCAGGGCTGACAGCAATAAATCCCTCAGCGTCACGGGCGTTCGCCAGCTGTACTATTTTTGAAGCCGTCTGAGCAACAGAATTTTCATCGTCAGAAGCAATATCGGCTAATAATACCATTTTAGGTAATTCAGATTTTGGTGATTTAGTAGAATAGCCAACAGCTTTAATATAGCGCTCATCCAGATGTTCCAGACCGACTAAGACAACATTTTTCTGAGTTTTCAGATAGTCAATTGTTTCAACAATCGCTGGAACAGAATTACCCATATCAGAACCAAAAAACTCCATACAGACAGTACGAACATGTTTCGGCATTTTATGCAGAATAAAGACTGCGGAGGTCACAATACCGTCACAGCCTTCTTTTTGAACTGCCGGCAAGCCGCCTAAAAACTTATTGGTAACATCCTTACCCAGGCCCTGCTTGCGTAATTCCTTACCAGGAATTTCAAGAATTGTTTCACTATCGATATCCTTGCCATTGGAGGCAAATCGAGTCACTTTAAAACGAGCAACTTTTAGTTCATGAATTTTACCCAGATTATGTTCCAGACGTTCAACAGTCATCCAGCGGGCATCGGGAGTGACCATTTTCCAGGACAGCAGATTGTCCAGTGTGGTGCCCCACATTACTGCCTTTTTACCGCCGGCATTCATGGCGATATTACCGCCAATACAGGAAGCATCCTGAGAAGTTGGATCAACAGCAAATACCAGTCCCTGCTCATCAGCCAGATCAGAAACCCGTCGTGTCACAACGCCTGCTCCGGTTGCTGCAGTCGCTACGCTCATTTCACAAGCATCTGCCTGTTCATTTGTTCGACAAACGATAGATTGCTGAACAACGTTACCCAGAGAATCTAATTTTTCAGTATTAATGACCACAGAATTAGCAGTCAGAGGTACTGCACCACCGGTATAGCCCGTACCGCCACCACGTGGGATAATCGCCAGACCTAAGTCAATACAGCCTTGTACCAGTGTCTGCACTTCTTCTTCTGTATCAGGCGTGAGCACTACAAAAGGAAATTCAACACGCCAGTCACTGGCATCAGTCACATGACTCACCCGTGACAAACCATCAAAACAAATATTATCTTTACGCGTGACCTTAATCAGTTTTTTATAAATTTTACGGCGTTTGATTTCGCTCTCTATTAACCAGACTTTAAACTCATTGACTGCTTTTTCTGCACGGGATAACAGTTCCAATACTGATTCATTGCCATCAGCACGTAAACGGATCTGTGTTAAGCGGTGATTTAATGCCTCTAACAAGGCATCCCGGCGTTTAGGGTTCTCAATTAAATCATCCTCAATAAAAGGATTTCTCGATACCACCCAAATATCACCTAATACCTCAAACAGCATTCTGGCAGAACGCCCTGTGACACGTTTAGAACGCAAAGTATTCAACACATCCCAGGCTCTTTCACCCAGAAAACGGATAATAATTTCACGATCAGAAAAAGACGTATAATTATACGGAATTTCACGAATATTAGTTAAAATTTTGTTTGATAAGTCAGTCATGAGGCACAAATAAGCTAATAAAAAAGGATACTTATTATAGCAAGGAAAGCAGATAAATAATTTTTAATATCAATAGGGTCAGAGTAAACAATTCTCCTTATTTCTTTCCTGATTTTTTCAGTTATTATTTTTTATTTTTCAGCTTATATTGAGCTGACTTTCTATCACCGCCACGTAATGAGGGTGAAGCCCGTCTACCTGTTTGCTTTTCAATTTGTTCTTTGAAGACATTATCACCAAGCACCCATGCTTTATTAGTCATATTACGAATCTCGTTCAAAGTTAAATTTGGAATTTTATGAGCAAATAATGCTTGATAAGCAATATGTCTTTCCTTATCGGTTTTACCCAGTGCATGATAACAGGCATGTGGTGTAATCAGGTTAATCGCTTTTCCCATAGCATTTTTTTGATAACTGGACCAAGGGTATTCAGCAGGATGAACTACCATCTTAGCTCTAACCGGATTGAGTTCAATATAACGACTGACAAGTAATAAATAATTCTCACTGTCAACTAATGTTGATTTAAATCGTCCTTCCCACAATGTTCCGCTTCGCTGATATGTCTGATTGACATAGCGTACATAATATCGTCCCAGTGATTGAAGTAATCGACTGACACCAGCGGGTTCCTCAGGCGTTAAAAGTAAATGCACATGATTTGTCATCAAAACATAACTATGAATGTGAACATTATATTTTTTACTGTATTCATTAAGCTTATCAAGATATACGGTATAGTCTTGCTCAGAAAAAAAACAAGCCTGACGATTATTACCTCTTTGAATAATATGTTGAGCAATTCCAGGTAAGTTAAGTCGGGGTAATCGTGCCATTTTTAAGCCATTTACGTGTTTTAACGTTATTGTGTATAGATAAGAGTAATTAAGATAAGGGACAAAAGCAAATCAATAACTCTGACCCCATTGATACAAATAAAAAAAGGGTAGTCATTTCTGACTACCCTTTTTAAATTCTAACCTCTGGCTCAGCTTGCTATTAATATAGAAGCTAAGTTAGAGTTCTTATTCTCTTTATTAAGAGACAAGACTTAGAACTTGTGGATAATACCAACACCGAAACCATCAGTATCCTGGTTTAAACCAGAACTATCTTGGCCAACAGTTGCACCGTTACCCATAGTCTTCCATGATGTTGACGAACTATAGTCATCATTGCTTAAGTCAGCATATTCTACGTATACAGTAGTGCGCTTGGACATAGTGTGGTCAAGTCCGATTGCCCATTGAGAAGCACCTGTTTCATCACCGCTGTCAACAGAACCTTTAGTATCATCAAATTCATCACGAGTAGCATACTGAAGCTTGATAGTATTGTTGCCCATTTTATAAGAACCACCAACAGTCCAGATATTACTATCACTACCATCATTACCCATACCATCGCTGATATCAGTATAGTTACCTAGTACTTTGAAGTCACCAAATGAGTAAGAACCAGCTAAACGCCATGTAGTCTGATCTTCCATATTAGTACCGAAGTTTTCGTCACTATAATTTGCATAACCAAAAGCAGCTAATATTGGACCATTGTTATAGATAGCATTGAAAGAAATGGCAGAGTAATCTGAATTATCCGCTCCATTTGTTCCAGATAGTTGCTCAACGTCAAATACATAAGCAACTGTTGCGCTGAAGCCATTCATGTTAGGAGTAACATAAGCTATTACGTTTTCAGCACGTGCGTCTAATACTGCACCAGCATTCATGTTACGTTGATCACCTAAACGCTCAGAAAACAACTCAACTTTACGACCAACAGTCTTGAAAGGAGTATCCCATTTACCAACTAACATAGTACCCCAGTCACCAGATAGAGTAACAGCACGGTTACGTTCGCCTAAGTCACCACCACCAGCTTTACTGCTATCACCATCCATATCAACTGACCATTCGATCAGGTAACCGACTTTCATGCCGTTACCTAAATCTTCAGAACCTTTAAAACCGATGCGTGAATGGTTAGAGTTCAATGACACCTCGTCATACTTTGTATTACCATAAGCAACGCTATTTGAACCATTGTTATCCAGCATGTTAGCAGACATATGTAATTTACCATAAAGAACAGGGCCAGAAGCCATAACGCTAACAGGAGCGATAACGGCGGCAGCTACAGCAGCAGCAATTAATTTTTTCATTTTATTTCCTTAGTATTATTAAAGTTAAGATTTTAATCTTAGTTTTTTTGCTTCAAAAACTGTGAATGCTTATTATTAAACACTTAACAAACACATCTTTTGAAGCAATATTTCACTGACAGGTACTAATTTAGTCCTATTTTATCTCAAATGCAACACTTATTTTTCAAAAAAACGACATTCCTTCTATTTTATATAAAAAACATGTTGTTTTATTGCAACTTTTTAGAAAAACCTGATCAGAAAAGTGCTTTTCAATTACTTAGTGAACTATTGTTAACCTGAACTCTGGATAACAAAGTAACTAACGTATTGATATAACTTGATTTATTCCAGAAGACTCTGTAAATCATCCGTGTAAGCTTGGCTTTGGCATCCATGCCAAAGACACTTCTTCCATTAACCAAGCAATATCAATACTTAGTGCGTACTTTTACTCTATTTCTTGAACAGAGTTCAGGTATTGTTAGAAATTAAATTAAAATATTTTCTTTTTTTGAGTTGTTTTTTTACAACAGAGTGATTGTTTCATCTGAATAGTTGATGAAACTTATTTGCATTTCTATAAAAACAGGCACACTTCATTTTAACTTTTAACAGCGGCTATTCTATAGCTAAAAACAAAAAAGCCCCGGCGATTGCTCGACAGGGCTTTTTTGATAAAGCGAGCAACAATTTGTAATACAAATTATTGTCTGAATACTCTTAACGTTTTGAGTATTGTGGACGCTTACGTGCTTTATGCAGACCAATTTTCTTACGTTCGACCTGACGTGCGTCACGTGTTACGAATCCGGCTTTACGCAGTTGACCACGTAGTGCTTCATCATATTCGATAAGTGCACGGGTAATACCATGACGAATTGCACCAGCCTGTCCTGTAATACCACCGCCGTTGACATTAACCATTACATCAAACTTTTCTAACATTTCTGTTAATGCTAAAGGTTGACGAACAACCATTCTTGATGTTTCACGACCGAAGAACACGTCGATTGGACGGTTATTGATAGTGATATCACCTTTTCCTGGACGTAAATAAACGCGTGCAGATGAGCTTTTACGGCGACCTGTTGCATAATATTGTGTAGTCATAATTTATCCTGTTTCTAGCTTAGGTTTTTTGCTTAATTGAAGCAACGCCGTTTATATTTCAAGAGTCTTTGGTTGTTGTGCAGAATGAGGGTGCTCAGTACCTGCATAGACTTTCATTTTTTTGAACATGGCACGACCTAAAGGATTTTTAGGCAACATACCTTTAACTGCTGTCTCAATAACACGCTCAGGTGCTTTTTCGATCAACTTGTCAAAACTGATGCTTTTAAGATTACCCACATAGCCAGTATGGTGGTGATACATTTTATCAGTTCTTTTGTTACCACTAACATAGACTTTTTCAGCATTGATTACAACGATGTAATCACCTGTGTCTACATGAGGAGTGTATTCTGGTTTATGTTTACCACGAAGACGTCTGGCAATTTCTGTTGACAGACGTCCCAGGGTTTTGTTTTCAGCATCAACGATATACCAGTCACGTTCAACAGTTTCTGGTTTCGCACTATATGTCTTCATTTTTACAGCGCCTGTATATTTATTTGGTTTATTCAATATAAGTATTTTGTCTGGCTCGTCTGGACTTAATTTGTCACATTTCACGTCTAGTAAATATCAGTCTACTAAACCGAACCAGCCTGAATAAACACTTGTGATTCAAAGAGCACGAGATTATACATGACTTTTGAAAATTTAAAAAGCTTTTTATAGAAAATAGTTATTGAAAATAATTTGTTTTTAACTGCTGTTAAGTCAGTGTGTATTTTAAAAACTCAGAGAAAAAAATAAGGCGTAACTAAGGGGGGGGGGGCTACGCCATTTTAAAAACCACCAAAGGAGGATGGAGGTATAAAATAACTGCTGTCACTTCATGTGAACAGTAATCAGTTGAATAATAATATACTTATATAGAGTTCTATTGTCAAGTACATATAATTAGTCGACCCTGAAAAAAGACAATCTCAATGACACAATAGATTATCGTACAATATTGATTCTATTTTTATTGTTCATGATCA
>JAHXIM010000288.1 GCA_025655635.1 gamma proteobacterium symbiont of Lucinoma myriamae
TGAGGGGCTGTTAGGGTTAGTTGCGTCATGTGCTAATCTTGATCCCTATTTATATAAAAATCAAGCACTTTCATTGATCACGGGTATATCGCCGATTATTTTTTCTCTTTCCTGATAGCAAAGATGCTAAGAAAGCAGTTGAAAGCCTTATTCAGGAAAATATCAGTATCAAGCAAATGCATGCACTCGCCAAACCGGGGATGGACCTGGAAGGATTACCCGTCTGCGCTCCTAATCAACGTCGAGATATGCATACAAAAATAGAAAATACCTTATGGAACTTAAATTTAAGTTTATTTTTTGTTACCCTGTTTATTCTGGCAATGTCATTTATTTCCAGTAATTATTTTGTTATGTTCGGCTCATTAGTTGTTATGATTGCAACTTATTGGACTGGTTATCATTATCTAACCAAGCCCACTATATCATTTAAGCGGATTTCATGCCGCATTTGAACATAATGAAATTCTATTAATGGTTGATATACCAAAGGATCAGGTAAGCCGGGTTGAACATATAATAAGCCACAAAAATCCCTCGGCTTCAGAAGAAGGCATTAGCTGGACACCTTCTGACTTAAGCATGAATGTTTAACAATTTTAGCCATTTTTATAGCGATCAAGCAGGAGTATTTATTACTCCTGTATAGATATCATTCTAATGTACTGAACCCATAGAATGATCTTGAATACTATTGACTGAAATCCCGGCAAGCTGGGTAACACTATTAATCGGCCCATCAGGGAACAGGGAGTAGAGATACTTCAGCCCGCCCTGTTTGGCATATCTTCCCTTAAGTGCATTACTATAATCACCAATTTTAAGTTCTTCATCTTCATGATAATCATAGAAATTTTTTACAAAATTAATAGCATCCCAATGTTCATCGGTTAAATTAATTCCTAATTGTTTAGCCCGCTGTTCAACCTCATTCTTGTCAAAGCTGATAGTGCGAACCATATTGACTGTATCATACATTTTTATTCCCCTTTTACTTCGATTACTCAAAATAACCCAGTTCATTAATAAAAAGGTATCACAACGAAATACCTTAGTAATTTAATATGGATTTAATTTAAGTATAGTAAAGGCTTTTATAAAAGCAAATTTAATACGACATTGTGGAAGCAAAAAAAATGACATATTTAACCATGGGCACTTTTATGGTGTCCTGATTTAAAAATATATTACTATTTAAATGATTGCAGGGATATTAACTGAGAAAAAACAGGGAGGAGAAATGTTTAATAACTTATTCCGGCAGGAAATATAAGAACTCTGCCAGAACAAATTAAAAAGAACTGCTGAATTACTTAGCAGCTGGTGCTTGTACTGGTGCTTGCATAGGAGCAGGACGACCATAGTAAGGACGACCATAACCAGAAGGTGCATTTGTATTCTGGTAAGAATTGTAACCATTACCACGGTAATCCATGTTGTTATAACCGTTGTAGTTGCTGTTACCACTTCCATAAGCTGAACCACGGGTGTTACCTTTACCACGGCCACGGCCACGTGCTTTAATAGTGACTTCAAAGTCGCCATCAGCATCCATATCACCAGAACCGTCGCCCCAACCATTACCATAACCATTGCCATAAGCATTGTTATTCATGTTGTTATAGCCCTGGCCATTCCAGTTAGTGTTGCTGTTTCCGTCATCCCAGAATGCACTAGCTGTCATTGAAAGGGTTGTTGCACTTACGATTGCTGCTGCAATTAATAATTTTTTCATTTTAAACTCTCCAATTTAATAATAATAATTTGTTATGTGTTTGCGCTATCTTTATAGCGATAGCCAGAAGCTTAATTAAGCTTCAGTGCGAACTGATAAAAACAATGCGTTTAATGCTGCTTTGTTTTTTCAAGTTCTTTATTAATTGAGGTTAGTATATAACGCACTTACAATATTAGCAAGCATTAATATTAGTTTTTCTTAATATTCTTTAAAATTTATTAGCTTTATTTTATAAGAGCGTCTGCTTATCTCTTAAAACGGCACGGGATATTGATGCATAACTGAGTTGATATCATCTAAAACAGCATCTGACAAACTATTTTCAAAGGCTGTAATGTCTTCTTTTAATTGAGCGACACTTGTCGCACCAATAATTGTTGAACTAACACCATCCACCTGTTTACACCAGGATAAAGCAAGCTGTGCAGGTGTTAAGTCATACTTTTGTGCAATTTCCATATAGTGTTTGACCGCTTCATTCACTATAGCATTATCACGAAACAGCCCATTACGTTGTGATTTGCTCCAGCGACTGCCTTCAGGGCGGGCACCATTAAGATATTTACCACTCAACACACCACCAGCCAATGGTGACCAGGGTAAAAAAGCCACACCTGCATGTACACAATTTTCAATCAGGTACGGCCAGTCTTTAGTATGCAATAAGTTAAACTCATTTTGTATTGAGACAATTCTGGGTAAATCATGTGACTCACTGAGACGAATATATTCATTAATCCCCCACGTTGTATCATCTGACAAACCACAATAGCGTATTTTTCCAGATTTAACACAACACTCTAAAGCCTGAAGGATCTCCAGCATTTGTGCTGAATGTTTTTTAGCATCAACATCGGTAAATGTAATTTTCCCCGGCCAATGCTTGGAAAAATGAGGTGAAGTACGATTGGGCCAGTGCAATTGGTATAAATCAATAGTGTCTGTCTGCAAACGTTTTAGTGATGCATCAACCGATGATAATATTGCTTCACCTGTGATGTCAGCCCCATCTCGTATCCAGGGCAGACCATTGCCTGCAATCTTTGTCGCTAAAATAACTTCACTTCGACGTGCCTTATTTTTGGCTAACCAGTTGCCGATCATTATTTCAGTTTTACCATAACTTTCAGCTGAAGGTGGTACAGCATACATTTCAGCGGTATCAATAAAATTAATGCCATGTGCTAAGGCAAACTCAATTTGTTCATCAGCATCATATTGATTATTTTGGGAGCCCCAGGTCATACTGCCAAGACAGACATGAGAGACCTTAAGTTCACTATAACCCAGTGTGGCATATTGCATATTTTTTCCTTCAGCTCTATAAAAAAGAGTTCTTTAGTAATTAGTGTTTCTCACCATTATTATGACATTTATAAACGATATTCCAAGCCATTAGCAATAAGTGTTCTCATAATTTCAAACAATAATTGCTAGATTGGCCAAAATGGTTTATAAAAGGTTTTTAAATTTAAAGGTAGTGAGACCCCCATGGCGATTAAACAAGATCAAATTGTTGCAATTAAATATAGTGCATCAGTTAATAGTGAAGTAATAGATAATAATATGGAAGAAGATGCTCCATTATTCTTTATGTATGGCCGTGGACAGATGATGCCGGGCTTAGAGACTCGTATTGCTGATATGAATGTTGGTGATTCTTCTGATTTAGAAATACCAGCAGCAGAAGCTTATGGAGAACATAATCCTGAAGCAATTCAAACTGTGCCCAAAGAGCATCTGGCTCATTTAGAATTACATGAAGGCCTGGTCCTGCAAGGTCAGGGCGAAAACGGTGAGCCTGTTATGGTTGTTGTGAAAGAAATTCAGGATGAGATTGTAGTGATGGATCATAACCATCCTATGGCTGGCCAGGATATCAGTTTTTCAGTCACCATTCAGGACATTCGTGATGCAAATGAAGAAGAGTTAAACATGGGTATCGCAGCTGAGAACCAGCAGCAGCATCACCATCATGAAGAAGGCGACTGCTGTGGCGGTGGTCATGATGATTCTGCCGAACATTCTTCAGGTAACCATTCTTCAGATAACCAGGGTGGTTGCGGTAGTGGTCAAGGCGGTGGTTGCGGTTGTAACTAATCTCATCAGAAGAGATCAACCGGTGAAACATCCATACCATCATAGGTATGGATGTTCATTTTATCAGCCAATTGATAAAAGTCCTGATTTCTTTGATGTAACGTATCAATACTATGCTGCTCAATTTTTTCAATTTGCAGCCAATATATTTTATCTGGATAAGATTGGTTGATATCAATCACTTCATACCCCTGCTGCTGCAGTTCATCAGCAAGCTTTTTCAGCGCGTCTTTATTTTCATCTTTAAAAAAATATCCCCAGGCCAGCTCCTGTTCCATATTCCAGCCTGCTTTGCGCATTTTTTCAAAAAGCTGTTCAATATTTTTTTTGCTTATCATTTCAGCGTCTTTCCAGATAATAACCCGTGCAGGTCTGAGTAGTTACATAAAAAGTCCATAATAAAACCGACTTAAGTCGGTTTTATTATGGAAGCGTATAGTTATTCTATCTAAGTTAGAAAAAAGGATCAGGCTTTTAAAATATCCAAAACTTCTTCTAATTCAGTTCTCAATTGAGAAATAATTTGATGACTGCGAGTGACATCTTCTCTGGGTTCCTCGCCTTCTAGCTTTTGACGTGCACCACCAATCGTATAGCCATGTCCATACAACAGACTACGGATCTGACGGATCATAATAACATCCTGACGTTGGTAATATCGTCTATTACCGCGACGCTTCACTGGTTTCAGTTTGGGGAATTCCTGTTCCCAATAGCGAAGTACGTGAGGTTTTACATCACATAAATCACTGACTTCACCAATGGTAAAATAGCGTTTTCCCGGAATAACGGGAAGTTCATTATTATTCGATGCTTCCAGCATATGCTTCTACCCGAGCCTTTAGTTTTTGTCCAGGTTTAAAAGTAACAACACGACGTGCTGAGATGGGTATCTCCTCGCCGGTTTTAGGATTACGACCAGGGCGCTCGTTTTTATCCCTGATATCGAAATTACCAAATCCAGATAACTTTATCTGTCCACCTGTTTCAAGTGCAATTCTTAGTTCTTCATAAAAGGCTTCAACAAATTCTTTTGCTTCGCGTTTGTTAAGACCCAGTTCATCAAATAATTGTTCTGCCATATCGGCTTTAGTTAGTGCCATCTTTTATCTCATTCTGTACTAAGAGCTAATCTCTAAGTTTAGCTCCATGTTGTTGCTCAAGATCACTCAGTACTGCCTGGATCAGAGTATCAATCTCTTCATCTTTTAAGGTACGAGATTGTTCCTGCAAGCTCAGGCTCACAGCCAGGCTTTTTTTGCCAGCCTCAACACCTTCACCAATATATACATCAAATAATTCAACAGTAACATCACTTTCATGTTTTTCTGTTGTTTGACGAATACTATTGATTATAGCAGATAATTCAATTTCGTCATCTACAATAATAGCAATATCTCTACGAATTGCAGGGAATTTTGATAATATTTTAAATTCTGGCACTTTTGCGGCCGAAATTGCATCAAATTCCAACTCAAAAAGTATACAAGTACTCTTTACATCCATTTCTTTTGCAACTGATGGATGTAATGTGCCCATCCAGCCAACTGCCTGATTATCTTTGTAAATTCTAGCTGACTGTCCAGGGTGTAACGCTGGATTCTGCTCAGCTGAAAAACGATAAGAGGATAAATCACCCCCTAAGCTTAAAATTGCTTCAACATCTGCTTTTAAATCATAAAAGTCAACGTTTCGCCCTTTTTCACCCCATTGTTCGGGAAAGGCACTGCCGTTTATAATACCGGCTATCATTACTTCCTGCAGCAGCTTATCTTCTGTCTTATCAGAAGCACCGGGAACAAAGCGTGAACCTACTTCAAAAAATCGAATACGATTTTGCTGACGATTTTGATTATAGACCAAAGCACCAATTAAGCCAGCCCATAAACTGGTGCGCATGACAGATAAATCTTCTGATATGGGATTGGACAGCTTAATCCCGGGATTATCAGGTGTAATTAAGTTTTGCACTTTAGGCTCAACAAAACTATAACAAATCGCTTCCTGATAACCCAAACTGACTAAAAGTTCTTTTACTTTTAGTTCATTAATTTGATCTTCAGGGCAGGCAGACATGGTAATGGAGCCATGAGGCAAAGTAGAGGGCAGGTTGTCATAACCATAAATCCGCCCTATTTCCTCAACTAAATCAACATCATACTCTATATCAAAACGAAATGCAGGTGCTGTTACCTGCCAGCCGTCAGAACAGTCTAGCACATCCATTTCTAAACGGTTCAGGACATCTTTCACAGTTTCATCATCTATTTCAATACCAAGTACTCTGGTGATCTTTTCTTTTCTTAATAAAATAGGCTTAGCTTTAGGAATGTGGTCATCATACGATTGTTCTGCAATAGGTCCCACTTCACCACCGGCCACTTCTAAAATAAGCTGTGTTGCTCTTTCAATTGCCTGTACTTGCAACTGAGGTGATACTCCGCGTTCAAACCGATGAGAAGAATCGGTATGCAAACCATGAGAACGTGCTTTACCAATAATCATTTCCGGATTGAAAAAGGCACTCTCCAAAAGGATATCTTTTGTCTCATCGTTCACTGCAGAACTTTCACCGCCCATAATACCGGCTAATGCCAATGCCTGTGCATTATCAGCAATAACGAGGTTATCGGCATTGAGAGAAATTTCCTGACCATCAAGCAAGGTGAGTTTTTCATCCTGAACTGCCATTCTTACATTTATCTGTCCCTGAATTTTATTCAGGTCAAAAGCATGCATTGGCTGACCCAGCTCAATCATGACAAAATTAGTAATATCAACCAGAGGACTAATAGAGCGATGACCACAACGACGCAGTTTTTCCTGCATCCACATGGGGGTCTTTGCCTGTGTATTGACGTTTTTAATTACTCGACCTGCATAACGAGGACAGGCTTCTTTGGCTTCAATATTAATCGTCATATTATCATCAATGGAAGCCTTGTGCGCTATAATCTCGACTGACTTGACATCATTACGAGTCATGACTCCGGTTTCACGCGCCACACCGGCAATTGAAAAGCAATCACCGCGATTGGGTGTGACACCCAGTTCAATACTGACATCGTCCAATTGCAGATAATCATTAATCGTTATACCGATAGGTGCATCTTCGGGCAATTCCATAATACCTTCAGCACTGTCAGCCAGACCTAATTCTTTTTCTGAGCAAAGCATACCCAAAGAAACCACGCCTCGAAGCTTAGATTTCTTTATTTTAAAGTCACCGGGTAACACGGCTTTGACCATAGCGCAGGCAACCATTAAATCCTTACGTGCATTTTTTGCACCGCAAACGATTTGTAAAGGCTCTTGTGAAAGTTCACCGACATCCACCAGACAAACCTGTAATTTGTCAGCATCAGGGTGCTTTTGTGCACTTAATATCTTGCCTACAACAACTCCGCTATGAGCGGGTGCAACGGGTTCAATGGCATCAACTTCAAGACCAGCCATAGTAAGCTGATGGCCTAACACGGCTGTTGTTAAGTCTGGGTTAACCCATTCTCTGAGCCATTGTTCACTGAATTTCATAGTTTATTTCCTGGACTTTTTTCTAGTTCTAGTTCTAATTAAGTTAGAGTTGAGATTTAAGACTATTGTTATTTAAGAGAATTGACGTAAAAAACGTAAATCGTTTTCAAAAAAGAGTCTTAAATCATTCACCCCATAGCGCAGCATACTCAAACGTTCTACACCCATACCAAAGGCAAAACCGGTGTATTTTTCACTATCAATGTTTGAGTGCCTGAAGACTTCAGGATGAACCATACCGCAACCCAATACTTCCAGCCAGCCTGTATGACTACACACACGACAGCCTTCACCACCACACATTACACATTCAATGTCGGCTTCTGCTGAAGGTTCAGTGAAGGGAAAATAGGAAGGTCTGAAACGAACTTTCAGACCTTTTTCAAAAAACTGTTTTAAGAAGTCATCTAAGATACCTTTTAAATCGGTAAAACTGACTTCTTCGTCAACCATCAGACCTTCAACCTGATGAAACATAGGTGTATGGGTGACATCAGAATCACAACGATAAACCCGACCAGGTGCAATCACCCGCAAAGGCGGCTTTTGAGCTTCCATTGTGCGAATCTGCACTGGTGATGTATGGGTTCTTAATACAGTATGCGGATCAAAGTAAAAAGTATCATGCATGGCGCGTGCAGGGTGCGATTCTGGAATATTAAGCGCTTCAAAGTTATGGTAATCATCTTCGATTTCCGGGCCGGTTTTTACTTCAAAGCCCATCTCGGCAAAGAGTGATTCAATACGCTGCAGGGTACGGCTGATAGGATGTAAACCACCTATTTGATCACCACGTCCAGGCAAGGTAACATCAATTGTTTCAGAACGTAATTGTTCGGCCAGTGCAGATTCCTGCAATGCTGTCTTTTTATCTGTGATAGCAAGTTGAACAGATTGTTTGGCTTTATTAACCACCTGACCTGCTTTCGGGCGTTCTTCGGCTGATAATTTACCCAACTCTTTCATCAGAGCAGTTATTTCACCTTTTTTACCTAAATATTGAACACGAATCTGTTCCAGTGCATCAATATTATCCGCAACTTCAATACCCTGTTGTGCTGCTTCAACCAGTTTGTCCAGGTTTTCCACCATGTAACCTCTATTCTTTTGTAAATACTGTTTTTGAATTGCCAGTGTTATTCTCACACACCCCGCCTCGCCTATGGGCAGCTGTTTTTGGTGTGCTTTATTCATTGCGTAAGACCTTCCATGGTCAAAAAAAAAGGGAAAGACTTTCGCCCTTCCCTTTTTTATACCTATCGTTTCAGAAGTTTATTTCAGAAGACGATACGTTTTTTTACTTATTTCTTATTGTACCTGCAATTGCAGGTACTCAGAAAAAGCAGGCTATGCAGAAAGTGCTGCTTTTGCTTGTTCAGCAATCGCTGCAAATGCACCTTTATCAGCAATCGCCATATCAGAAAGCACTTTACGATCGATTTCGATATTCGCTTTCTTCAGACCATTGATCATACGGCTATAGCTCAAACCATTTTCACGTGCGCCGGCATTAATACGAGCAATCCATAATTGACGGAATTGACGTTTACGTTGGCGACGGTCACGATAAGCATATTGACCTGCTTTGGTTACAGCCTGGACTGCAGCACGATAGACATTTTTACGACGACCGGAATAACCTTTCGCCTGCTTGATAACTTTCTTGTGTTTAGCATGCGCCTGAACACCACGTTTTACTCTTGCCATGTTACTCTGCTCCTATTCTTTAATAAACGTAAGTTAGACTAAACGTAACATACGTTTGATTGCGGGAGCATCTGACTTATCAATTGAGTCAGGAGCACGTAAATGACGCTTACGCTTAGTAGTCATTTTGGTCAGGATGTGGCTGCGGTTTGCATTACCGCGTTTAATACGTCCGGAACCTGTTACGCGAAAACGCTTGGAAGCGCCGCGCTTTGATTTCATTTTTGGCATAATTCACCTCTAAAAATAGTTACGCATTTTGGCTCTTGTGTGTACATCTTATTAATAAAGAGTAACAAAGAGCTAAGTAAAACAACAATACTTTAACTCACCCTTTCACTATCTAAAATAATGAAAGAAAGAAGAAAACCTGATGACGGCCTCTTGTGAGTGATTGCTACTTTTTGCTTTTTGGTGCTAAAACCATTGTCATTTGACGACCTTCAAGTTTGGCACGTTGTTCAACGTTAGCCAGTTCTTCAAGATCAACAGCAACTCGATTCAGTACTTCCAGACCTAACTCACGATGAGCCATTTCTCGACCACGAAATCTTATTGTTACTTTGGTTTTGTCACCATTTTCAAGAAAACGAGTCAGGTTGCGTAATTTGACCTGATAATCACCTTCTTCAGTACCGGGTCTGAATTTAACTTCTTTGACCTGTGTTTGTTTTTGTTTTTTCTTTTCCTGAGCTTTCTTTTTCTTTTGCTCAAAAATAAATTTGCCGTGATCCATCACACGACAAACAGGAGGGTTTGCAGTCGGTGCAATCTCCACTAGATCCATTTCACTATCATTGGCTAATTTTTTAGCTTCTGCAAGGCCCATAATCCCTGCTTGCTCCCCGTCTGCACCAATTACTCGAATTTCTCTGGCAGTAATTTCATCATTTATACGGGTTTTGCTTGAATTTGATTTATCAAACTGTTTTCTTGGGATTGCGATGAGCTTTATCTCCTAAAATTAACCAATCTATACTTGTGTTTTATTAAACGCGATATTTTAGTAAACTTTCTGACGAAAAGCCACCCTATTCTTTAACTAAATAGCGAACAAAAGCGGCCTTATGTAAATAACTTACGTGAATTGACTGAAAAATAGACAATTACAAACCGTATTGTTGTATTTCTCCGGACATTTTCGCAATCAACTCATCTGCCGTCATAGTACCTAAATCTTCGCCACTGCGAGTTCTTACTGCAATGCAGTTATTTTCAATCTCTCTGTCACCAGCAACCAGGATATAAGGCACACGTCCAAGAGTATGTTCACGAATTTTAAAGCCGATTTTTTCATTTCTTAAATCAGATTCAACCCGTAAGCCTGCATTCTGTAATGTCTTGACAAAATCACTGACATAATCGGCCTGCTTATCGGTAATCCCCATAACAACAGCCTGCACCGGTGATAACCATAGAGGCATTTTACCCGCATGCTCTTCAATCAGGATACCAATAAAGCGTTCCAATGAGCCAAGGATGGCACGATGGATCATAACCGGAACCTGTTTTTCACCATGCTCATCAATATAATGTGCATCCAGACGACCCGGCATAGAGAAATCAACCTGTGCGGTACCACACTGCCAGACACGGCCAAGACAGTCTTTTAAAGAGAATTCAATCTTAGGACCATAAAAAGCACCTTCACCCGGCTGCAGCTCCCAGTCCAGTTCTGTGCTGTCTAATGAAGCAATTAGTGCTGCTTCAGCTTTATCCCACACTTCATCGGAACCGACTCTTTGCTCAGGTCTGGTGGAAAACTTAACCAAAACATCCGTGAAGCCGAAATCTTTGTAGACCTCAAAAAGCAGGTCGATAAAAGCAGAAATTTCACTTTGAATCTGATCTTCAGTACAGAAAATATGGGCATCATCCTGAACAAAATTTCTGACTCGCATTAAGCCATGTAGAGTACCGGAAGGTTCATTACGGTGGCAGGAACCAAATTCTGCCATACGCAAAGGCAGATCACGATAAGATTTTAAGCCGGTATTAAAAATCTGAATATGACAGGGGCAATTCATCGGTTTAACGGCATAATCACGATTTTCTGATGATGTAGTAAACATCATGTCGCCAAATTTATCCCAGTGACCTGATTTTTCCCAGAGACTGCGATCCACCACTTGAGGTGTACGTACTTCCTGATAATTGTGCTGCTTTAATCTTTTTCTAACGTATTGTTCGACTTCCTGATAGATAATCCAGCCTTTTTCATGCCAGAACACCATACCCGGCGCTTCTTCCTGCATATGAAACAGGTTTAATTGTTTGCCCAACTTACGATGGTCACGCTTTTCTGCTTCTGCAAGGCGGTGCAGATAGGCTTTTAATTCTTTTTTATTGCTCCATGCAGTACCATAGATACGCTGCAGCATTTCATTGTTAGAATCACCACGCCAGTATGCACCAGCCAATTTCATGAGTTTAAAGGCTTTAATCTTGCCGGTTGATGGTACATGCGGACCACGACACAGGTCGATGAAATCACCTTGCTGATAGAGAGATAAATCTTCATTGGCCGGAATACTCTCAATAATCTCGGCTTTATAGTCTTCACCCATATCGCGAAAAAATTGCACTGCCTCATCACGAGACTTCACAGTGCGTTCTATTGTCTGATTTGCTTTGGCCAGTTCAGCCATTTTTTTCTCAATAGCAAGCAGATCTTCAGGAGTAAAGCTTTCTTCATAGGCAAAATCATAAAAGAAACCATCTTCAATTACGGGGCCAATAGTAACCTGAGCCTTTGGAAATAAAGTTTTAACGGCCTGCGCCAGTAAATGCGCCGTAGAATGACGAATGATATCCAGGCCTTCTGGATCACGTTCAGTAATAATGGCTAATTGCACGTCACTATCAATGATGTAAGAAGTATCAAGCAAACGATCGTCTATTTTTCCGGCCAGAGCGGCTTTTGCCAGACCAGGACCGATATCTGCAGCCACGTCATGAATTGAAACAGCAGAGTCAAATTGTCGAGAAGAACCATCAGGTAGTGTAACTACAGGCATTATTATGAACCAGTAAAGTTGAATTATTAAAAAAGCTTTACATTATAACGCACTATATAAATTGCTTAAAGAGTACTATGCTTATATTTATTCACAGAGCATCTGTCAGCAGATAGCATAAAAAAAAATATTCCTACAGAAATATAAGATAATTCCTGCAGTCACCTAATAAACTAGCAATTATAATTGTTGTAATTATGCGTGTGTTCAGCATTCATTCATAATATTCATGTGTCAAAACCAGCAGAACTTGTGAATGAGGAGAAAATAATTATTTCCAGCTCAACAACTTACAATGCTGAAACCACGAAAACTAATAGATTATTATGGATGATAAGCACTTAAATTCTCAGGTGAAATATGGATAATACAACTCAAGCCTCAGATAAATTGTTGCAGGAAATCATACAATTAGAAGTTGAAGTTGATAAAGTGATGGCACTGAATGGCAATCGCGAAGATTTTGTAGTGAAACAATACCGCAAATTTATTCAGGCCAAAAGAAATAGATTAACAAAAATTAATTATCATTATAAAGATCAATTTAACCTGCCGGCGCACTAACAAGAAGCTCCAGCAAGCATCCTCCTGAAACCTGAATATTGTAATCTAAACGCTTACTCCCCCAGACATATACCCAGACTTCTCAAGCTGTTCAGCAAGGGATGATCATCAGGAATGATACGTCGATTACCGGCAATTTCTTCTAAAGGTACGGGAACCGCGTAACCGCCTTGGTACCCAGCTTGGTTGCCAGTATTCTATCTGCTGCGGATGGCGTACCGCCTCTCATTACATGGCCTAAACTGGTCAGGCGTGTTTCCAGTCCGGTTAACTCAGCCAGACGATGGGTCAAATGAACTGCAGCACTATCTTCAAAATCAGTTGGGATTTCACTATCATCTTTTGGTCTGGCTCCTTCTGCGACAGCAACAATGGAAAAACGCTTGCTTTTACGATTTCTACTAATAAGCGATTTTTTAATCACATTAATATCATAGGGGATTTCAGGGATCACGATCACGTCTGCTCCGCCAGCTAATCCTGAAGCTGCCGTTAACCAGCCGGTATTATGCCCCATCACTTCCACCACCATGACCCGATGATGACTTGAAGCAGTTGAGTGCAGTCGGTCAATGGCTTCGGTGGCAATTTCAACTGCAGTATCATAACCAAAACAGTCATCCGTTCCCCAGACATCATTATCAATGGTCTTGGGGAGAGTAATAATTTTCATATTGGTTTTTTTTAATAAACGCACGGCATTTTTTTGTGTACCGCCGCCGATACAAACCAGAGCATCCAGATGCAGTTTATGATAATTGGCTTCAGCCTGAGCAATAGTATCAACAACTTTATCACCCACTGACATTTTATGCGGCTTATCACGGCTTGTCCCTAATATGGTACCGCCTAAGGTCAGAATCCCAGACAAACTATCACCGGCAAGACGTTCATAACGATTTTCTGCCAGTCCTCTAAAACCATCCAGAAAACCAATGACTTCCATATCATATTGATTAATAGCTGCTTTTGCCACGCCGCGAATTGCAGCATTAAGTCCCTGACAGTCACCACCTGCAGTCAGGATACCAATCGATTTTGAATCATTACTCATAGATATTTTCTTCACACCTTAAATTAAAGTGCGAACTATAATAAAAAATAACAACAAATAAAACAAAATCATTAAGCAAATGTTATTTTCTTGATCTGGGTTATTAAAAAATGATTTTATCACTTTACACAACAAGCATTTTAAACGACTTAAGCCAGTGATTTTGACTCTATATTTCTTAGTTTTGTCAGCTCTGCTTCGCGTTTTTTAACATCTTTATAGGCTTTTTTAAAATAGGAGCGCAGTGTTTTTTTTATGTTTCTACTCGCATTTTTTACCGATATGTCTTTGAGTACACAGTAAATAGCCAAAGAGTAGGTAATATCATATTGAGACAACCAGGCATTACGATTAACCGTAGTTGGCTGACAGCTGCCGCAGGTCACATTACGATAGACAAAAGCACTATTGGCAAACATCAAACCAAAACCAAGAAAAACAGCAAGTACTTCAATAGCATGAGGCCAGTTATCTTCTCCTCCTGGAGGCATATCTTGTGCCATAGAACCTAAATGATGAGCCAGTGTATGTGCAAACGTAGCAATAATAGCTTCCGGATTTTTCACCTGCCGCGGATCATAAAGAATAGGTAAACGCTCTTCATATGTTGCCGTCACCGGCTCAATACCCGCAATATTTCGTAGGGCGCCTGAAACAGCGATTCTAGCGGGTTGTGTGGCACAACTCTGTTCTGTAGTGAGTCGGCACGGCCAATGCTTTACTCCGGCATATTCCCTGACTTTATCAAAAATCAATTGCGCAATTTCTTCCGTACTATTAGCCTCACCGGGAAAGTACTGGTTAGTAGGCTCAACTAGAATTGATTGATTGAAAAAAATATCTGCATCAAAATTATGTAAAGCCCATTCAAACACATCAAATTGCCATTGCACTGATTCTTCATCCAGAACCGGGGAAGTTTTAAAAAAATCGAGAATCACAGAAACCTCTTAAATTAATTGTGTGAAGTCATTTAAATTGAGAAATTTTAACTACATAAGTGTTCCAACATATGAGCATTATTCATTTATTATTCGCATCAGAACCTGCCATTTATTATTGGGCTCATATTGGCATAAAATCACCCAATAATAAATGGCAGGTTCTGATGCTCCGAGTATACTATTTAGGGAACAGCAATACATTATCGACAATTGTAAGCAAATTGACAAAAAACACGAATAATATGTCAACATAAATGGAATTTTAATATATTAGCAAATAATTATAGATGCTTTTTAAAATAACGTCTATAATGGGTGAATTATTATAAATGAGCAGATGTAAGGAGAAACCGAATGCTCTCACAAAAACGAAAAGCTATTATAAACACACTCACTTCTGTTGTGATTGGTGCTGCTACTCTTGGGCTTGGGGGAGTCGTCAACGCTCAGCAAAGTGGCATCAATACACAAAAATACCAGTTTCCACCTGCAGATGCAGTACCACAGATACAAACACAATCAGCTCCTGCTATGAATCCAGCAGCGAGACCAACTGCAAAGAGACAACCCGTTAGAATAACACAAAATTATCCCAGACCTTATCCTGCACAGAGACAAGCTGCACCTCGTGCTCCAGGCTATGGTTCAGCACCTTATGGGCGCCCTCGTTCAGTACCAATGCAAGCCCCTTTTTCTGCTCCAATGCGTTCAGGTCCTGGCGCTCCACCACCTTATGGAATGCCTTACAATAATCGCCCTGCTTACGGCAATCCTTATAGCACTGGTCCATACCGTGGCGGCCCTTACAACAGTCCTTATAACCGTGGTTCTAATAATGGTCCTTTTGGTAATAACCCATTAAGCAACTTTGGCGGCGGGCCTTTCAATGGCGATTCAGCGCCCTGGGAAACATGGCCATTTGGTTCACGCGACAGCTTTTGGAGTCGCAAAGAGTTTCCATTTAAAGAACAGAACCCAACGGACTGGTTCCAACCCGGTGATCCTAAGGAAGGAATGGCAGTTATGTGGGACGATTTGATTGCAGCACCTGATGATCTGGGTACAATGCCAGGAGGCTGGAATGTTCCTTCAATCAGCGTACCCAACCCTGTTGATTTAGAAGATCAATTAGAAAAAGCCAGTAAGGAAATTCCTGACTTAATTCGTGTTTATAACGACTAATTATTACTTTTTCTACGTCTGACAAATAGCTTCTCAGCTTAGCTTTTATAAGCTAAGCTGAGAAAGCATTATTTCCTACCTGTTTTTCCTCTTTTTTGCTCAACAATCAGCAGCACATAAGTTACAATGCTCCCCCGCTGTTAATCATACTATTTAGAGGTTTTTGTGGAAGAATTTATTCCCGGTCAACGTTGGATCAGTAATGCTGAATTACAATTAGGTCTCGGCACTCTTATTGAAGCCGAACACCGTACTATTACTATTGATTTTATTGCCAGTGGTGAAACCCGAACTTATGCCAAACAAAATGCCCCATTAACACGAGTCGTCTATGATGAAGGTGAACAGGTAAAGTCTGTCGAGGGTAATAGTATTGAAATTACCCATGTCGAAGATCTAAACGGTCTCATTATTTATGGTGGAATAGATTCCAGCGGCCAGTCAGTTATTTTAGAAGAAACACAACTGGATCACTTTATTCAGCTTAATCGTCCTGCAGAGCGCCTATTTATTGGCCAGATTGATAAAAATCACTGGTTTGATCTGCGTTATCAAACACTCAAAAGAATCAACCAGCTCACTCATAGTGAATTATCCGGCCTCACAGGTTGCCACACCAGTTTGATTGCTCATCAATTGTATATTGCCCATGAAGTGGCAAATCGTTATGCCCCAAGAGTTTTGCTTGCTGATGAAGTCGGTTTGGGAAAAACGATAGAAGCGGGTTTAATCCTTCATCATCAATTACTTAATGAACGGGCACAACGGGTTTTAATTATTGTACCGGAAAGTTTAATACATCAATGGCTAGTGGAAATGCTGCGCCGTTTTAACCTGATGTTCAGTATTTTTGATGAACAACGTTGTCAGGCAATCAATAGTAATGAGAGTGATAGTGATAGTGAAATCACAGCTTCTGCTGACAGCAATCCATTTTTAAGTGAGCAATTAGTGCTCTGCAGTCTGGAGTTTTTAGCACAAAACGAGCAATATTATCAGCAGGCACTGGATGGAGAATGGGATCTTCTGGTGGTTGACGAGGCTCATCATCTGCAATGGAGTTCAGATAAATCCAGCCATGAATATCAGTTAATTGAGCAGCTTAGCCAACAAATCAGAGGCATTTTGCTGTTAACAGCCACACCGGAACAACTGGGTATAGAAAGCCATTTCGCTCGTTTGCGTCTGCTTGATCCTGACCGCTTTCCAAATCTGGATGCATTTATCGCTGAAGAAGAAGGCTATCAACCCATTGCACAGGCTATGGAAGTGCTCATTTCTGAACAAGAGCTTGATCAAAACACAAAACAATTATTAAAAGAATTTTTACCTGAAGAAGCCAATACTGGTGAAACAACCCGACAAGAACTCATAGAACATATGCTGGATCGTCACGGCACAGGACGTGTTTTATTTCGTAATAGTCGTGTAACGATCACAGGTTTTCCCGGACGGGAAGTCATTGCTCATCCTCAATCGTTACCTGATGCGTACTCAGAAGTACTGATAAAATTTAGTCAATCATTCCTCACAGAAGATGAACATCCAACTGAAGCTGATAACTTTTCTAATCTGGTACTTTTTCCTGAATTACTGTATCAGATTGAAGCCGATAACGTAAAATAATCTGAACACTGGACACAAGCCGATCCCAGAGTGCAATGGTTAGCCGAATGGCTTATTGAACAACGTCATATCAGTGCAGATATTTCTGATAATAAAACGCTGGTGATCACAGCCAATGCCTCCACCGCTATTGACTTAGCCAATACACTTAAACTGCAATTTGGAATTTATGCAGCAGTATTTCATGAAGGTCTGAGCCTGATTGAGCGTGATCGAGCTTCTGCCTTCTTTGCCGATACAGAAAACGGCACACCCGTTTTAATCTGCTCAGAAATTGGCAGTGAAGGACGAAACTTTCAGTTTGCTCATCAGATGGTGTTATTTGATCTACCGCTTAACCCTGATTTACTGGAGCAGCGTATCGGCCGACTGGATCGTATTGGCCAGACACAGAATATTAAAATCCACGTTCCCTATCTGAAAAATACCGCTCAGGAACTATTATTTCACTGGTATCACGAAGGCTTAAATGCTTTTGAGCACACCTGCCCGGCAGGACATAATGTGTTCACTCAAGTGCAGACACAATTACAGCATTTATTAATGACATCAAGTTTAGTTAATAATAGCACAGCATCTGATTCAAATTCAGCCTTCATAAAATTCAGCCAATCCCTGCATGAAGTGCTTAATAAGGCACTGCATGAAGGCAGAGATCGTTTATTAGAATATAATTCCTGCCGCCAACCCGAAGCCGATCAGCTAAAATTACAGGCAGAAAATAACAATCCTCAAACTGAAATACTCCCATACATGGAAGCTCTTTTTGATGCTCTGGGTATTGAACATTCTGATCACAGCGAACATTGCTACATCATTGCCCCCGGTGAGAACATGATTAACCAGTTTCCCGGCTTACCCGACGATGGTATGACAATCACCTATGACCGTTCAATTGCTCTGGCCAATGAAGATATACAATTTTTCACCTGGGAGCATCCTATAGTCAGAACCGCAATGGACATGATAACGAGTAATGAAATGGGTAACACCGCAGTTACGACATTGGATAGTTCAGCTTTACAAATTGCCGTACAACCCGGTAGTCTGCTATTAGAATGTATCTTTATATTAGAAACAACAGCTCATAAAACTTTGCAGGCTGATCGTTACTTGCCCGCCACCACTATTCGAACTTTAATTGATGAACGCGGTCAGGATATCACCAGATTCATTAAAAATAGTGAAATAGTAAGCACTGAATTCATTAAGAAGAAAGTAGCCCGACAAATTATTAAGGTCAAAGAAGATGAGCTTCGTAAGATGATTAAGCACAGCGAAAACCTCTGCCGGCAACAAACGCCGCAATTATTATCCGACGCCAGAGATGCTAGTCATCAAACACTGGTAAACGAAATTAATCGACTTAAAGCATTAGCACAAGTTAATCCTAATATTCGTGAAGAAGAAATTGATTTTTATGCTCAGCAGTTCAAATCACTTGACAGAATTTTTAATTCAGTCAGTCCAAGGCTGGATGCCATGCGTGCTGTCATTGTAACTTGATCGATTGTTTATTAATTAGGATAATGACTCATTCATTGTAAACGTCAATTAAAACCCACCTTCACAATTAGTTTCAGTCAGGTCAGACTATGATCTTCAATTCGCAATCCGGAGATATAAATGAC
>JAHXIM010000177.1 GCA_025655635.1 gamma proteobacterium symbiont of Lucinoma myriamae
ACTTCCTTAAAGGAGTTATTGGCGATGAAATTAATGTGCTGATGGCAGCCACTGCATGGAACTTAAAGCAATGGCTCATTGCTTTTTTGTCCCTGATATTTGTGCTGTATTATCACTTGTTTTTGATTCAAATTGATATCATATTTTTGTAACGACCGATAACAATATGATCATGAACAATAAAAATAGAATCAATATTGTACGATAATCTATTGTGTCATTGAGATTGTCTTTTTTCAGGATCGACTACTTATGGTGTCGGGTTTAGTACTTTTGAAACTAAGTCGGATGCAATTATTGCTTTAAAAAATTTACAGGTTCGACTAAATAATTCAACTTTGTTTGTTAAATATCTGGGGAAGTACAGCCCTTTCTGATGTCTTTGAATAGCTTAGCAGCAGCTGAGTTGGTCATCGATGCCCTCAGCAAAGATGTTTTTTGATTTGCTGAGGGCATTCATAGCATTTTTTATTATTCTATTTATTATTACTCAATGGTAATTAAAATCTCATCTGGATTAACCGTATCACCCTTAGAAACATACACTTCTGTTACTTTACCTGAAATAGGTGCCTGAATCTCGGTTTCCATTTTCATTGCTTCTGTAATGATGACTGGTGTCCCTGCTTCAACAATATCTTCCTCTTTAACTAATACATCAATAATGACACCAGGCATTGATGTGGTCACATGACCGGGTTGTGAAGCCTTTGGACGCTTGCTTCTTTTTCCTGAGTGGGGAATAGTAGTCTGAGAAGATAAATCAATTTCAGACAAAATCTCAACTTGTAATTCTTCAGGTACACCATCAAGAGTCATATAAAACGGACGGCGTTCCTGATTGGGATGTCCCGTCCCGGTGACTTTAATATGATATTCTTCTCCATGTAAAGTAATTAAAAATTCTGTCGGAGCATTAGGACAAGACGCTTCATTTTCACCAATGGGCTCAAGGTATTCAGCAACAAGCGTACCTGAAGAACGTTGCTCTAAGAACTCTTTTCCAATATCGGGAAACATGGCATAAGTAATGACATCTTCTTTAGTTTTAGCTAACCCTCCTATTTCTGATTTGAGACGGGAAAGTTCTGGCTTCAGCAAGTCGGCTGGACGACATTCAATAGTCTCTTCATTTCCTATGGCAAGTTGTTTTGTTTTTTTATTAATATTACCGGGTGCTTTGCCATATTTCCCTTGTAAATAAAGCTTTACCTCATTGGTAATGGTTTTATAGCGTTCACCCGTTAATACATTAAGTACAGCCTGAGTGCCGACAATTTGTGATGTCGGAGTGACCAGGGGAGGGTAACCCAAATCAGAGCGAACCTTTGGTATCTCATCAAGTACATCATTCATACGAGTGAGTTCACCTTGCTCTTTCAGCTGGTTTGATAAATTAGAAATCATGCCGCCAGGTACTTGGTTGACTTGTACCCGTGTATCCAATCCGGTAAATTCACTCTCAAATTGATGATATTTCTTTCGAACCTGATAGAAATAAGCACCGATATCCTGCAGTTTTTTTAGATTTAATGTTGTATCATAAGGTGTATTTGTAAGGGTGGCGACCATACTTTCTGTTGTTGGATGGCTGGTTCCTTCAGCAAAGGAAGAAATAGCCGTGTCAATACCACTACATCCCGCCTCAAGAGCCTTTAACTGACACATTGATGCCAATCCAGCGGTAGCATGTGAATGTAGATGTACCGGAACATCAAGGGAGTCGACTAAAGCCTTTACTAACTCGGATGTATTATAAGGTGTCAGTAAACCGGCCATATCTTTAATAACAATCGAATCACAGCCCATTTGCTGCATCTGTTTTGCCATTTTGACAAAAAGCTTATTATTATGAACAGGGCTGGTGGTATAAGAAACTGCCCCCTGAGCATGTTTATTATTTTTTTTGACCGCTTTAATGGATGATTCAAGGTTACGAGTATCATTCATGGCATCAAATATGCGAAATACATCAATACCATTTAGGGCAGATAATTTAACAAACTCTTTAACGACATCATCGGAATAATGACGATACCCCAGGAGATTTTGTCCTCGGAGCAACATTTGTAATGGGGTATTGGGCAATGCTGTTTTGAGTTGCTGCAGACGCTCCCATGGGTCTTCTTTAAGAAAGCGAATGCAAGAGTCAAATGTGGCGCCACCCCAGACTTCAAGAGACCAGAAACCAATGTCATCGAGACTTTTACAAATGGGCAGCATATCATCTGTACGCATACGAGTGGCAATAAGTGATTGATGACCATCTCTTAATACCGTTTCAGTGACTCGAATTTTAGCCATTGTTCTATCCTATGATATAAATAAATAGTAAATATAAAACTATTAAAATTGCTTATTACATTCCCTGATGAGCGGCAATTGCTGCGGCAAAAGCCAACGCTAAATGCTGTTGAGAGCACTTAACAGAATAATTAATTAATTCCGGATGTTCTTCAACAAAGCTGGTATTGAATGATCCAGAAACAAAGTCATCGGAATTTAATATGGCATTTTGATAAGGAATAGTGGTTTTTACTCCATAAACGCCCATATCTTTTAACGCTCTTTTTGAGCGTTGAATGACTTCATCCCACTGTAAAGCCCACACAATTAGCTTGGCGCACATAGAATCATAATAGGGGGGGATTACATAGCCGGTATAAATAGCCGCATCAGTTCTAACACCAGGTCCACCGGGTGCTAGATAGCGTGTGATCCGACCATAACTGGGTAAAAAATCATTTTTAGGATCTTCAGCATTAATACGAAACTCCATGGCATAACCACGGATTTGAATTTGCTCCTGTGTAAAGCGTAAATTAAGACCGCTGGCAATGCGAAATTGCTCCTGAACTATGTCAATACCGGTAATTTGTTCAGTAATGGTGTGTTCTACCTGTAGACGGGTATTCACTTCCATAAAATAAAACTGATCGTTTTCATCCATCAGAAATTCAACCGTACCGGCATTGGTATAGCCGGCAGCCTTAGCTGCTTTGATTGCTAACTCACCAATAAAATTTCGTTGTGTATCATCCAATTGAGGTGACGGTGCAATTTCAATCAGTTTTTGATGACGGCGTTGTATTGAGCAGTCACGCTCATACAAATGAATGACATTGCCATGTTCATCAGCAAGGATTTGGACTTCAATATGCTTGGGGTTAACAATACATTTTTCCATAAATACATCAGCGGAACCAAATGCTTTGGTAGCTTCAGAAATGACACGGGGATAATAATTAATCAGTTCAGTTTTGTTATTGCATAAACGAATACCACGTCCACCACCACCAGAAGTAGCTTTGAGCATGATTGGATAACCAATATCAGCTGCAACGCGTATTGCTTCATCTATATCCTTAAGATTGCCCTTACTGCCGGGAGTCACCGGTACACCAGCTTTTATCATGGTGTCCCGAGCGTGTGTTTTATTACCTAATTGACTGATTACATCAGAGGTGGGACCAATAAATTTGATATTGCGCCGTTCACAAATTTGTGCAAAAAGGGGATTTTCAGATAAAAAACCATAGCCTGGATGAATGGCATCACATCCAGAGGCGAGGGCAATATTAACCAGACGGTGGGCATTGAGATAACCACTGACGGGCTCAGGACCAAGACAATAAGCTTCATCTGCTTTTTTGACATGAAGTGCATTATGATCAGCATCGGCATAAACCGCTACAGATGTAATATTCATTTCAGCACAAGCTCGTACCAGACGTACGGCAATTTCACCACGATTAGCAATGAGGATCTTCTTAATCACAAATAATTCCCTTATTAATTAATATTGAAAATATTCTGCTTAACTTTTTGTCTTTCTAATCAACCCTGATTAATAGAACACTATAAAAGATATGGTTGAATATAGAATATGGCTCATTAACGGGCTTTGTCAATGATATATTGAAGCGATTTATGTAAATAGGTAAATAATAGATAAATTTAATCATTAAAGTTTTTGACAATAGTTTTTAAAAACAATAAAATAGCGGATTAATTTTGATGGTGTAGTTATATACAATTATAAATAAATATGATTGAACGTATCCCGCAAAGAATCGATCATTTTAGATACACCGATCAGGGTGTTATTCTAGAAGGTGTGGTAACACAAAAAGAGTCGGATAAAGACTTATTGAGATTCAAAGAAGCGATTCTTGAAAATTCCAGTGATATTCTATACCACCTGGAATTTGATGTTGATTTTTTAGGAAACCGATATGTGTCCGGGAAGGTGAGTACTAAAGTTATTTTACAATGTCAGCGTTGTATGAATAATTTTGAACTTGATCTTGATTGTGTTGTATCAACAGCTTTTGTTCAAAATGAAACTGAACAGAAATTAGCTGAAGACTCGGATTACGATGTCTTCTGGTTATCTAAAAGAGAATATTTAGATCCCAGAGTGTTAATCGAAGATGAGTTATTGTTAGCTTTGCCGCAAATAGCCATGCATGAGTTATCAGAAGTGGGTAAAAGCTGTAAATCCGAAGTGGTTTTTTTAGAAGCTGATTCGGAGCCAGACGTTCATAGTGAAGATAATAACAGTTCAGAGAAGGCAGATGATAATCCATTTGCCATACTGAAGCAGTTAAAAAGTAAGCAGTAAACGTAATAAACAGTAGATGTAAGCAGTAAATTTTAATAATATTTTGTAATTATAAGTACCTATTTATAGGTTCAGAAGGAAATAAAATGGCAGTTCAAAAAAATAAATGTACTCCGGCTCGTCGTGGTTCGCGTCGTTCACATGATGCTTTAACAGCAGCAACATTATCAATTGACCCAACAAGCGGTGAAACACATCGTCGTCATCACATCACAGCGGATGGCTACTATAAAGGTCGTAAGGTTTTAGGAAAATAATCCAGCCGACTTACTTTAAAATAAGTTTAATACACTTTTTATAAGCTGAATGCATCAGCTTATATTAATCAGACTTTACTACAAAATAATTATTAAAAATTTTATAAAGCCTCAGAATTTTCTAGAGGCTTTGTTTTTGGTACTTCAAAAATATGATAAATGACTTGCATAACAGTACGTTAGCAATTGATGCCATGGGCGGTGATATCGGCTTAGATGTCACTGTACCAGCAGTTATTGACACTCTAAAAGACTATGCTCATCTTAAAATTGTTCTCGTGGGCGATCAAAGAGCTGTTGAACAGAGGCTTGAAAGCTGTCCCGCTTCTATCAGACAACAAATTGTCATTCAACATGCATCACAAGTGGTTGGTATGGATGAGAAGCCTGCATCAGCATTACGCGGTAAAAAAGACTCATCCATGCGTGTTGCTATTAATCTGGTGAAATCCGGTGATGCAGATGCCTGTGTCAGTGCTGGAAATACCGGGGCATTAATGGCGACGGGGCGATTTGTTTTAAAAACACTTCCAGGTATTGATCGACCTGCAATATGCTCTGCTATACCCACACAGACAGGGCATACCCATATGTTGGATTTGGGTGCAAATATTGATCTGTCTGCCCAGCACTTATTTGAATTTGCGGTGATGGGTTCTGTACTGACCAGTGCTATTGATAATATTGAAAAACCAACTATTGGTTTGCTTAATATTGGTGAGGAAGAAATGAAAGGTAATGAGCAGGTACAGCAAGCTGCTCAATTAATTTCTAACAGTAATCTGAATTATCATGGTTTTATAGAGGGTGATGACATCTACAAAGGTGTAGTTGATGTGGTGGTTGCTGACGGTTTCGTGGGCAATATTTCTCTAAAGACATCGGAAGGTGTTGCTAAAATGATAATTTTTTATATTAAACGTGAGTTTAATATAAATTGGCTGACAAAGTTAGCGGGTCTGGTAGCAATGCCCGTTTTAAATGCCTTTAAGAGAAAAATTGACCCAAGAAAATATAATGGCGCAAGCTTAGTGGGTCTAAAAGGGATTGTTGTTAAAAGTCATGGTGGTGCGGATGTTTTCTCTTTTAGTAATGCAATTAAAGTTGCTATGCTTGAAGTTGAGAATAAAGTCCCGCAAAAAATCAGTAAGGTATTAGAAGAGACTTTAGTTGATAATAATGAACCTGATCTAAACTAAATCGCTTAAATATTGTTAAAATGAGAAGAATAGATTGTTGTGTGCTACAATTTTAACGTTTATTTCACTAGGATAAATTTATATAGATGTTTTCTCGTATTATGGCTACTGGTAGTTATTTGCCAGACAAAATTTTAACCAATCATGATTTGGAAGATATTGTTGATACCACTGATCAATGGATCACGGAAAGAACTGGTATCAAACAACGTCATATTGCTGCTGATGATCAATCAACCTGTGATTTAGCGGAGTTTGCAGCCAGAAATGCGATAGAGGCTGCTGATATTGATCCTCAATCCATTGACCTCATCATTGTAGCTACAACGACGCCTGATAGAGTTTTCCCCAGTACTGCCTGCTTGTTACAGCAACGTCTGGATATACATGGTTGTCCTGCTTTTGACGTTCAGGCTGTTTGTACTGGTTTTGTTTATGCTCTGGATATCGCCGATAAATACATAAAAACAGGGGCTGTAAAACGAGCTCTGGTGATTGGTGCAGAAACCCTGTCACGTATTGTTGACTGGACTGATCGAACTACCTGCGTATTATTTGCAGATGGTGCTGGTGCTGTTATTATTGAAGCTAGTGAAGAGCCCGGTATCTTATCAACTCATATCCATGCAGACGGCAGTTTTGCTGAATTATTGACGACTAATGGTGGTATTACTGATGTTGCTCCTGATAGGCTGGACAATATTTATATTGAAATGAAAGGTAATGAGGTCTTTAAAATGGCCGTCAATACTTTAGGGCGAATTGTTGATGAAACCCTGAATGCAAATAATATGCAAAAATCTGATATTGACTGGTTAGTACCTCATCAGGCAAATATCAGAATTATTAATGCCACTGCAAGAAAATTAAAAATGTCTACTGATCATGTTGTCACTACGGTTCAAGATCATGGTAATACATCAGCTGCATCAGTACCTCTGGCGCTTGACACTGCGGTAAGAGATGGACGCATAAAACGTGGTGAAACTATTTTATTAGAAGCTTTTGGTGGTGGGTTCACCTGGGGCTCTGCATTAATCAAATATTAAAATAGTCTTTAATTATTGATACCCGGGCGGGGTATCACATAAAAAGGATAAAACAATGTCAATAGCCTTTATTTTTCCGGGTCAGGGAGCTCAGTCAGTCGGCATGCTTAGTACTATTGCCGATGAAAATCCCGAATATGGTGAGATCATCACCTCAACCTTTCAGCAAGCCAGCGACAGACTCGGTATGGATTTATGGAATCTGGTAAAAAACGGCCCTGAAGCCGAACTCAACAGAACAACAAATACTCAACCTGCCATGTTGGCTGCCGGCTATGCGCTTTGGCAAATCTGGCAAAGTAAAGAAGGCGTCACTCCTGCAGTATTGGCCGGTCATAGTCTTGGTGAATACACTGCATTAGTTTGTTCTGAAGCCTTAGACTTTTCTGATGCGATTGCTTTAGTTGCCTCTCGTGGCAGATATATGCAGGATGCCGTTGACTCAGGTGAAGGCGCAATGGCTGCCATTTTAGGCCTTGACGATGAAGCTGTTATCAAAGTCTGCGAAGATACGGCTGAAGAAAGTGGTCGGGTTGTTTCTGCGGTTAATTTTAATGCACCAGGACAAGTGGTGATTGCAGGTCATAGTGATGCAGTAGAACAAGCCATTATTGTAGCTAAAAATAGCGGAGCTAAAAAAGCCATTAAATTAGCAGTAAGCGTGCCTTCACATTGCTCATTAATGGAAAGTGCGGCGCAAAAGCTGTCCAAAAAGCTCGAATCCATTAATATGGAACGTCCGGTCATTCCGGTCATTAATAATGTTCATGTCACTATTGAGAATGAAATTGACACAATTCGTGATTCATTAGTTAAGCAGCTTTCACATCCCGTACGCTGGGTTGAAACAATTAATAAAATGGCTGCAGAAGGCACTAAGCAAATTGTTGAATGTGGTCCAGGAAAAGTGTTAACGGGATTAAATCGACGCATTAACCGTCAAATGCTGGCTCATGCCATGTTTGATGCAGCAACTATTGATAAAGTTTTTGAGGAATTATCTTAATGTCTATGGAAAATGAAATCGCTCTGGTTAGTGGCGCAAGTAGAGGAATTGGTCAGGCTATTGCTTTGAATTTAGGCAATAAAGGGGCTACAGTTATTGGTACGGCAACTTCAGAAAGAGGTGCAGAAAACATATCTAAGTATTTGAAAGAAAATGGTATTAAAGGTCAAGGTATGGTGCTCAATGTGACTGAACAAAGCAGTATTGATGCTTTGTTCAGTGCCATGAAGGATAATTATGCAATGCCATCTATTCTGGTTAATAACGCCGGTATTACTCGTGATAATCTTATGATGAGAATGAAAGATGAAGAATGGGATGATATTATTCAAACCAATTTAACATCTATTTTCAAACTATCTAAGGCCTGTTTACGTGCCATGATGAAAGCTAAAAAAGGGCGTATTATTTCTATTGCTTCAGTGGTTGGTTTAACGGGCAATCCTGGTCAGGCAAACTATGCTGCTGCAAAAGCAGGGATTTTTGGTTTTACTAAATCTTTAGCAAGAGAAATTGGTTCACGTGGTATTACTGTTAATGCCGTAGCACCTGGTTTTATTGATACTGATATGACCAAATCTTTACCTGACGAAGCAAAAGATGCCTTATTGAAGCAAATTCCTCTTAATCGTTTAGGTCAGGTTGATGAAATTGCTTCGGCTGTTGGCTTCTTAGCCTCCGCAAATGCCGCCTACATTACTGGTGAAACCATTAATGTTAATGGCGGGATGTATATGCCTTAGTGATGTTTTTTAGTCGGTTTAATAAAATAGTAAGTAAATATAGTACTAATCAGAAAAAAATAGCTATTTTATGCGGTAAACCCTAGTTTTAAACACACTAATTAACTAAATAGTAAAAAAATTAACATCTAATACTGGCATATCGGTTTAGATTTCACTAAAATAGCGTCACGTAAATAAGCACACTAAATATGCACAGTTTTTAAGTTTCTTAGGAATTTATTTTTTTATTAAAGTAAAAGATATTCTTTAGATAGTTTTGAACTGTATGGTTTAAGTGTATAAGAAGGTGTTACAAAAGAATTATGGAGATTTGAATAAAATGAGTAGTGTTGAAGATAGAGTTGCTAAAATAGTTGTTGAACAGCTTGGTGTTAAAGAAGATGAAGTGAAATCTGAAGCTTCATTTGTTGATGATTTAGGTGCTGATTCTTTGGATACTGTTGAGTTAGTCATGGCTCTTGAAGAAGAATTTGGTACTGAAATTCCTGATGACGAAGCTGAAAAAATTACTACTGTTCAGTTAGCAATTGATTATATTAATGCAAATACTGAAGCTTAATATCCATTATGTATTGATATAATATATATCAGTACATTTTTATCAGTACAATTGCATGACGTATTTTATAAAGCCGATTCTAATAGTGCTCATTATTTGCATTGTTAAAATTCGGCTTTAATTATTTTAGGCCTGGATTTTTTTGGTTTAATTTTTCGCCTGGGTTAGTATATTGACCTTTTGCTTTTTAGTATTTTGTTGGGGAGTTGAGCTTGACTAAGAGAAGAGTAGTTATTACCGGTATGGGGATGGTGACTCCTGTTGGTTTGAATGTATCTGAATCATGGGAAAATATTCTGGCAGGCAAAAGTGGTATTAAGCCAATCGACCATATGGATACTGAAGCATTCAGTGTGAAATTTGGGGGTTCAATCAGAAACTTTGATATACATGACTACTTATCCCCGAAAGAGTCCAAAAAAATGGATACTTTCATACATTATGGTATGGCGGCTGGTATTCAAGCAATTGAAGACTCAGGCCTTGAGATCACTGAAGAAAATGCATGGAAAATTGGCGTTCATATCGGCTCGGGTATTGGCGGTATTTCTGGTATTGAAAAAGGCCATAATAACTACCTCAAAGGAGGCCCTCGCAAAGTATCCCCGTTTTTTGTACCCAGTAATATTATCAATATGATTTCTGGTAACCTTTCTGTTAAATATGGCCTAAAAGGACCTAATTTATCAATGGCAACTGCCTGTGCGACAGCAACACATAGTATTGGTGATGCTGCTCGAATCATTGGGTACGGTGACGCAGATGTAATGGTTACTGGTGGTGCAGAAATGGCATCTTCTCATACTGGTCTTGCCGGATTTGCTTCAGCAAGAGCACTTTCTACTAGAAATGATGATCCACAAACAGCTTCTCGACCCTGGGATAGAGACCGTGATGGTTTTGTTCTAAGTGATGGTGCTGGTATTGTTGTATTAGAAGAGTATGAATTTGCCAAAGCACGTGGTGCTAAAATTTATGCCGAAGTACTGGGTTTTGGTATGAGTGGTGATGCTTATCATATGACTTTACCTTCAAAGGGTGGCGAGGGTGCGAGTCGCTGTATGGATTCAGCATTAAGAAATGCCGGCTTAAATCCAGAACAGATCAATTATATTAATGCTCATGGTACATCAACTCCAGCAGGTGATCTGGCAGAAACTGATGCCGCCAAACTTACCTTTGGTGATCACGCCTATAATTTGACCATGAGTTCAACTAAATCTATGACTGGGCATTTACTAGGAGCTGCGGGTGGTATTGAAGCGATTTTTACTGCTTTAGCCATTCGTGATCAAGTGGCTCCACCGACAATTAATTTGTTTAATCCGAGTGATGATTGTGATCTGGATTATGCGCCCTTAGTACCTAAAGAAATGAAAATTGATTATGCCATTTCAAATTCATTTGGTTTTGGTGGTACGAATGGCACCTTAATTTTGGGTAAAATTTAAGTCATAACAAAAACAATAGGTAAGCAGTATCCATCTATAAATAAGGCGAATGAATTCGCCCCTACAGGAAATTTAACTCACTATTAAATACTTGTAGAGGTGAATTCAATCGCCAAAAAAGCTATTTATAAATGCACAGTAACGTTAGCTCGATAAAAACAGATACTTTTTAAAAACTGATAAAATATGACTCATGCATGCCAGTTAACTGAAATCTCACAACAGGCATTTCCTGAATTTATTCAATTTTATCGTCATTTTCCCATAAAATACCCATTTTTACTGACCACTTCCAGTAAAAAGCAAACTATTCTAAAAAAAAATAAGACTCGCGCTAATAATGAACAGGAATCAAGCTTTGATATTCTGTTTATTGAACCAGACTATAGTTTAAAAATGGATAATGAATTTAAGCTTTCAGTTTCTAGTGAACACTTAACTATTGATCCGAATGATTTGTTTCTTGAAGCCTTTGATAAACTGTTTTCAGCTGAAAAAAAAATAGCTTCATCTCGTATTAATCAATCACCATTAACACATCAATTACCTTTTACAGGCGGTTGGTTTGTTTTTTTTGCTTATGAATTGGCACAACAAATTGAATCAGGCTTAAAACTGGTTTGTGAAAAACAATTACTACCCATTGCTTATGCCACACGTGTTAAGCAAGCGCTTATTTATGATCATCAAAAGGAAAAATTATTTTTTCTAAGTGAATCACAACTTGATCACGCTGCTGCATTTCAATTACTATTAGATGATGTGCAGGAAATTAAGAAATCACAGAGTGTAATGAAAGGCACTAGTGATTTAATGGTTGCTCTTGAAGAGGAAGATGATAAGACTTTTTTAGATTCAGCAGAAAAAATTCACCACTATATTAAAGAAGGTGATGTTTTTCAGGTCAATTTATCTCGTCTTTGGAAAACGACTTTAAATCAAAAAGATCATGTTGAACAAGCTGCTTCATTAACAGACATACTGTATAAAGAGAATCCAGCTCCTTTTTCCGGGCTTGCCAGCTTTTTGTCTGATGAAGGTCGTAGCAGCATTATTTCTTCCTCACCTGAACGTTTACTAAAAGTGACTGACAGAAAACTTGAGTCCAGACCAATTGCCGGGACTCGTCCACGCAGTGCTTCGGATCTTGAGGATATGCGGCTTTTAGATGAACTTCATGCACATCCTAAGGAACAGGCTGAGCATATTATGTTAATTGATTTAATTCGTAATGATTTAGGCAGGGTCTGTATTCCAGGAACTGTCAAAGTTGATGAATTTATGAGTAATGAAACGTATGCTCATGTGCACCATATTGTGTCTAATGTCATTGGGCAATTGCAAGATGAGGTGACTCCTGGTGATGTCATTAAGGCTCTTTTTCCAGGCGGTACAATTACCGGTTGTCCAAAAGTTCGCTGTATGGAAATTATTGCTGAATTAGAGCAGCATTCAAGAGGTGCTTATACGGGTTCAATGGGCTATATTAATCATAATGGCAGCATGGATTTAAATATATTAATTCGCTCGATGCTGTTAGAAGATATCAGTAATATTAAGGATGCACAAACATTAACTTTTAGGGCTGGGGCTGGTTTGGTCTTTGATTCTATAGCAAGAAAAGAGCTGATGGAAACACGGGCTAAAGCAAAAGGTTTACTGCAAACGTTACAAATACAGACGCATAACAATGATTGATTATCAGGCAATAAATTTAATAAATGGTGTAATTGATGTTAATGATCGAGGTTTAGCCTATGGTGATGGAATTTTTGAAACCATTGCCTATGTTAATGGTGCGTTACATAATTGGGATCTACACTGGCAACGTCTTTGCACAGGTGCTGAGCGACTGAGTTTGTCAATACCTGATGAAACTTTTTTTCTTAATAGTATTAATCTAAAATTATTGCAAAATAATGACTTAGGTTCAGAAAACTTAGATTCAGGTAACTTAGGTTCAGATAAGCTGGATTCTCAGCACAGAGTGATTAAAATTATTATTACCCGAGGCAAAGGAGGCCGTGGTTATCAATTTCCACAGCAAGCACAAACCTCTATGATTATAAGTATTCATCAGTGGCCAGAAAGGTTAATTGATGACTATAAAAAGGGCATTAGAGTAAAAGTGTGTCAAACCTGTCTTGCCCAACAACCCGCATTAGCAGGAATTAAGCACTTAAATCGCCTGGAACAGGTGCTTGCACGTAATGAATTTGACGGCAAAGATTATCATGACGGTATTATGCTGGCCTGTTCTGATGAGTCCTCTCAATTTCGTGCAAGAGTGATAGAGGCAACAAGCAGTAATCTTTTTTTCGTGAAAAACGGGCAATTATTTACGCCAAAAATTGATACTTGCGGCGTTCAGGGTACAATAAGGCAAGAAATTTTTCAGCTAGCAAAAAAAATGTCCATTAGTATTGAACAAGATCATTATACTCTAAGCGAGTTAAGTGATGCCTCAGATGTTTTTTTCAGCAATAGTATTTTTGGTATTGTGCCTATGGCTTCGATTACTTGCAGTGACAATACACAATGGTTTTATTCGCAACAGAATAAACAGCGAATTTCTGCCGCATTGTCGAGTAAAATTAATAAAGCACTTAGCAGACCTGTGCTTTTATAATTAAAAACGTGACCATAGGCTTAACACCGGTTATTAAGAAATTCACACTGAGTAGTTGCTTAAAAACAAACATCTATAGAACTTTTATTAGTAACAAACTAATCGTTTAGTAAACACATTATTTATGATTAAAAAATTTTTTAAACTTATCGCATTATTAATTATTATCGGCAGCTTTGCAGCTAGCTGGTATTGGAATGAATATAAAACTTATTTAATTCAGCCTGTTAATATTCCTGTGTCAGAACAATCAAACAATAAAGCAGAATATCTGTTTATCATTAATAAAGGTGAGCGGATTCGACATATAGCCAATAATCTCCATCAACAATCTATCATTACTCATCCTGAATATTTTCGTCTTTATGCACGTCTCTCAAAAAAGGCTGCAAAAATTAAAGCAGGTGAATATTTACTGAAGTCTGGAATGACGGTTGTTGATTTAATTGATCTCTTTATTTCCGGCAAAGTGAATCAATATTCTCTGACAATTGTAGAAGGGTGGACGGTTAAAGAAGCGTTAAATGCTATTATAACGAATAGCAATCTGACGCCATCAGAAAAACCTATTGAACTTGATAATAATAAATATGAGGATGATTTAAAAAAGTGTCTAAAGACTCAACAAATAAATCTGGAAGGCCTTTTATATCCAGATACGTTTAATTTTCCTCGTGGTACCAGTCATTATCAATTTATAAAACGCTCCTATGATCAAATGCAGAAAGTACTTGCTGAAGAATGGCAAAATAGAGAAAAAACGACGCCGTTAAAATCAGCCTATGAGGCACTAATTCTTGCCTCAATAGTAGAAAAAGAATCAGGTGTCAGTAGTGAACGCAGTAAAGTTGCCGGAGTTTTTATTCGTCGGATGAATAAGAATATGCGTTTACAGTCTGATCCTACGATTATTTATGGCATGGGCGATCGTTATAAAGGCAATATACGACGCCGTGATATCAATGAAAAAACGGCATATAATACCTATCAAATAAATGGTTTACCGCCAACACCTATCGCCATTCCCGGACGTGAAGCTATTCATGCAGTATTGCACCCTGATAAAGGAAAAAGTCTATACTTTGTTGCTGATGGTTCAGGAGGACATGTGTTTAATAACAATCTCAAAGCTCACAATAATGCTGTAAGAAAATACATTTTAAAAAAGAAGTGAAATATTAATCATGTTTAAAGGCAAGTTTATTAGCATTGAAGGTTCAGAAGGATCGGGCAAATCAACCAATATTAATTTTATTCAGGATTACCTGAAGCAAAAAAATATCCCGTTTATTTTAACTCGTGAACCTGGTGGTACTCCCATTGCGGAGAAAATTCGTGATTTATTATTAGACAAGGCAAATACCCGTCTATGTGATGATGCTGAATTATTACTTATGTTTGCTGCCCGAGCTCAACATTTAAATGAATTAATTATACCTGCACTTGAATCAGGAAAATGGGTGATAAGTGATCGATTTACTGATGCAAGCTATGCTTATCAGGGAGGAGGGCGTGGCTTGTCATGGCAAAAGATTGCTCAATTAGAAGAATGGGTGCAGGGAGATTTAAGGCCGGATGCTACTATACTGCTTGATATTCCTGTCGATAAAGGTATGGAGCGTGTACGCAGACGTGGAGAAACTGACCGCTTTGAGCAGGAACAACTGAGCTTTTTAAATCGCATCAGAGATACGTATTTAAAGCTGGCTGCAGAAAATCCGGAACGTTTTTATATTATTGATACCCTGCCTGAAATTGAAGAGGTTCACAAGCAACTGCATCAGGTAATGGAACAATTATCTGCTTAATTCAATACATACTATCAACTTAAAGTTGTCTTATAATGGCTAATAAACAAGTGGAAGATGAAGTGCCACCATACTATCAGCATAATTCCCTGTTTCCATGGCAGTTATCTTTATGGAAGCAGCTTTATAGTAATAATATAGTGGCCGATCATTTTCCCCATGCGCTGTTACTTTCTGGTGTTGCAGGTATAGGAAAGAAACAGCTGGCTTTTCATTTAGCCAGAGGTTTGTTGTGTCAGTCACCTCAGGAAAATCCACAAACAGGGCAGATTGAACCTTGTCAGCAACATGATTCCGGGAATGCCTGTCGTTCCTGTCAGCTTTTTAGTGCAGCCACACATCCGGATTTATATCATGTGACTACACCCGTTGATAAAAAGATTATTCCTGTTGATGATATTCGAACGCTGATTCAATGGAGTGTGTTAAGTAGCCAGTTAGGAGGTAAAAAAGTTATTATTATTGAGCCTGCAGAAGCCATGAATCCCAATGCCTCTAATAGCCTGCTAAAAACACTTGAAGAGCCTGTTGCAGATACGATAATAATATTATTAACTAATAAGAAACAAGCTCTTCTGCCAACTATCAGAAGTCGTTGTCGAACTATTGATATAGCGCTGCCAGATAATCAAAGTACTTTGCTTTGGCTGTCTGAAAAAGGCTTATCTGAAAAAAAATCAACTGATCCTGAATTAATGTTGTCTCTGTCTTCCGGTGCACCATTGCTTGCTTTTGAATTATCTCAGGGAGCTCAGCTTGAGGTTCGTCATTTAATAATCAAGCAATTACTATCAGTTATGACTGATTCAATGGATCCCGTAAATGTCGCAGAAACCCTGTTTAAACAAACAAAAATAAAGCCAGCGAAGGGAAGTCAAAAAAAAACGGATAATAAGAAATTGTTAATAAGTGCATATGACATTATTTATTGGTTTGATTCTCTGCTCTCAGATATAGTAAGGTTAACTCAAAGGTGTACCCAAGACACAATTACTAATATTGATTATTATGACAGCTTGCAACAATTATCAAATAGATTATACTTAAAGAAAATATTGCAACTAACTGATTCGATTAATAAAGCCTATTTTGAAGTTCAAGGACAAATCAATGTTAATTTGTTGTTTGAAAAATTATTAATTGATTGGAAAAATTGCCAAAAGTAAACAGATTTTGTTACTATTCATACTTATAAATATATATCATTAAATTAAAGAGTCTTTTGTATTATGATGCGTCCCGGGCAAGCCAGACAGAGTATCTTATCTCTCTCTATTAAAGACAAAAATGCACTTTATGTGGCCTATATGCCCTTTGTTGTTAATGGAGGCTTATTTATTCCCACTAATAAACAATATAACTTAGGTGATGAAGTTTTTATGTTACTCACTTTGCTTGATGAGAAAGATAAACTGCCAGTTGCCGTAAAAATAGTCTGGATTACCCCAACAGGCTCACAGGGTAATCGTGCTGCTGGTGTGGGCGTACAGTTTAGTGATCAGGATAATGGTCAAGCGCAAAAGAAAATTGAGACCTATCTTGCAGGTGCTTTAAAATCCGACCGTCCTACTCACACCATGTGATTAACGCGTCATTAACATTCTATTCTATTGATTCTTAGTTACGATTATTCTCAATCTGTAAATTCAAAGTAAACTTATGCCTATAAACTATGTCGATTCACATTGTCATCTTGATATGCTTGATCTGTCCGAATTTGATGATCACATGGATAATGTGATTCGTCAGGCAGAACTAAATCAAGTTAGTGATATATTGAGTATTGCCGTTGATTTAGAGTCTTTTCCACGGATTTTAGATACGGCCAGAAATTATCCTAATGTCCATGCTTCAGTTGGCTTGCATCCATGTCATTCGCCAGAAAAGAATATAAGCAATGAGCAGTTAATTGCTTTAGCTGACGATGCCAATGTGATTGCTATTGGTGAAACGGGACTGGACTATTATATGAATAATGGCTGTGATCCGCTTGAAGACAATTTTTCCTGGCAGAGAGAACGTTTTAGAGTTCATATCAGAACGGCTATTGAAACATCTAAACCCCTTGTTATTCATACCCGTGATGCTCGTGAAGATACTTTGCGTATTCTTAAAGAAGAAAATGCTGAAAAGATTGGCGGTATTATGCATTGTTTTGTTGAAGATATTGCAACTGCAGAAAAGGCATTGGCAATGGGCTTTTATATTTCATTTTCAGGCATCGTGACCTTCAAGAATGCAAAATCAATTCAGGAGGTTGCGAAAATGGTTCCAGAGAATCGCTTGCTAATTGAAACGGATTCCCCTTATCTTGCGCCAGTTCCTATGAGAGGCAAAAAAAATCAACCAGCCTATGTTGCCTATGTTGCTGAATTTTTGGCAGAACTGCGTGGTGTTAGTGTTGAACGTATTGCTGATGTAACAAGCGATAACTATTTTAGATTATTTAAACTTAATAATCCGATAATTATTCCAGGTTAAAGCCTTTGGGTGTTTTTCCGGAAACAATATAGGCAAAGGCCAGCACTTCGGCAACGACATGATAAAGTGACTCAGGAATATCTTCATAAAGTTCTAATTGTGATAAAAGAACGGCCAGTTCAGGATCTTCATGAATGGGAATACCATGTTCCTTTGCCAGTTCGATGATCTGTAGGGCAACATCATTTTGTCCCGTTGCTGTAATTTTAGGAATGGGTTGTGTTGCGTCCTCGTTATAGTGTAATGCAATAGCCTGTTTAAAAGGCATATTATCCTCAGTGTGAGGAAGCTTTTTTTTACTCTCTTTTTTATTCATCCTATACCCGTTCATCAATAATAAACTGACTCTTGCTTTGCTCATTCTCTGCATCTTCAGGGATACCGTGAAAAGCACTCAGTTGTGATATGCTAAAACCTGCTTCTACTAAGCGTTCACTGAGCAAAGGAAAATAATGTTGCAATAAGCGTTGGCTTGCTTTTTCCTCAGTCCAGAACTGCATGGCCAGCTCCTGCTTATCTAAAGTAATATAAATACGAATACCACCCAGGGTTTTCAAATGAAACGCCATGTTGACTGTCCAGATTTTATTGCCTTCGAGTGCTTCTTTTTCCTGTAATTTTTCACGAATTTTTAGTTGCAGTACTTCTAGTTGATCATTGTGGCGAAATGGCACTTCGAAATTAATAAATGACTGATCACCACCCTCACGTGTATGTAACTGAGTAATGATAATGCGCGATAAGACACCTTCTAATTGTGTACGCCCGTCATGGGCATAAACTAATGGGGTGTAAGTCCCCTGTAGGAGGATCACCGCTATGTAAATTGTATCCAACCATTT
>JAHXIM010000054.1 GCA_025655635.1 gamma proteobacterium symbiont of Lucinoma myriamae
TATAATATAACGATCAATATAAGTGCTTAAGGATAATGAAAAAATGATCTCGATCAGATTAATTGTGAATAATTAAGAATATTCTTAAATAGCTTCCAAGAAAGGAAGTTACCCGCCAGTCATGGACATAAAACGAACTACTTTTTCTGGTTTTTCATTAAATTCATGTTTTAGCGGCTTTAAGTTGATGGCATCACGAATCACCTGATCCAGATCAGCATCACTAATACCATTGCGAAGTAAGGGGCGTAATTCATATTTGTGTTCATCACCAAGGCACATATATAAAGTGCCTGTCGCTGACATACGAACACGGTTACAAGTATCGCAAAAATGCTGCGATATTGGGGTGATAAAGCCAATTTTCAGGTCAGTGCCGGCTACCTGTACATAGCGTGCAGGACCTGCTCCTGCCATAACTGCAGGAATAAGCTCGTATTTTTTCTCAAGGCGTGCTTCAATTTCATGCAGGTCAATATAATAATCAACGGCATCACGTCCGGTATCACCCATAGGCATAGTTTCAATAAAGCGCAGGGTAAACTCATGCTCCTTACAAAAATCAACCATATCTTCCACATCATCGTCATTAACACCTTTCATAATGACCATGTTAATTTTGATTGGATTCAGTCCGGCAGCTTTGGCTGCTAAAAGCCCCTCAACGACTTTATCTAATTTACCCTGAGTAATCGTCTTAAATTTAACGGGATCGACCGTATCCAGGCTGGCATTTATCCTTGAGATGCCGGCATTATATAAAGCCTCGGCATGTTTGCCCAGCTGCATGGCATTGGTACTCAGAGACAGATCATCCAGACCCGGAAGGGCGGCAAGACGCTTTGCTAATTCAGGTAAATTTTTTCGCACTAAAGGTTCGCCGCCTGTGAGTCGAACTGAGCTGACACCAAGACGAGTAAAAGAGGCAATAACTCGTTCAATTTCATCAAAGTTTAACCAGTCCTCTGGTTCTTCATAGCCATCAAAACCATTGGGCATACAATAGAAACAGCGCAGATCACAACGATCGGTGACAGAAAGCCGTAAATATTTAATGGTTCTATTGTATTTGTCGATTAAACTCATAATATTAAATCGCTAATTTATAATAGGAATATAAGATAATACTAAACTCACTGAAAATTGAAAGTACTATTTTTAAAATAGGTCGATCTATATCAAGCTTTAGCTAGAGTTGTTGTTATCATCTTATTCTAGCTTACCCTGTGTTAGTTAATCATCTTCACTGCTTTGAGCAAGCCCCTTATCTAAGTCAGGGTATTTTAATGATAGTTTGAAAGTTGCTAATAATTTCTGGTTATCAATACGCCGTGACTCATTCATGTAGGACAGCATTCCTGCTGAGAGTTGAGTTTTTGCCTGTTCCAGAGTAATGGTGGGAGGCTCAGGCAGATCATTTGCCTGTGCCACCTTCATAAAATAATCGCACATAGTTGTGGGATGGTCATCAGCACAGTTAAAAATACCCTCTATGTCCTGTGACAGGCCGGCTTTTAGGCATATTTCAAGCAGATCATCAGCATGAATTCGATTACTAAAGGGGGAATCTTCTTCCCTGACAATAGGTGTTTGGGCCCTGATACGTTTTAATGGTAACTTTCCCGGTCCATAAATTCCCGAGACACGTAAGATCACCAGAGGAATATCAAATTTTTGACAATAGGAGTGAAATTGTTGCTCAGCGTCAAAGCGCCGCCGGGCACGATCAACGCCTGGATTCAGGGGAGTATTTTCATTGACCCACTGACCATGGCAATTACCGTAGATACCAGTGGTACTTATCAGTACGATTTTAGACGGGGGTTGATGGCTAAGCTGCTTGATAAATGTGCGGGCACGACTGTCTATAGCCCCCTGACTGGGAGGCGGTGCAAAATAATAGAGTATTGAATGGTGAAGCTGAAAGCTTTCAGGCAATGACTGACCAATAGTATCCATATCGAATTGAATACTGGAAACGCCGTACTCTGCACATTGCTTCTGGCTGTCAATTGATTTAACCAGAGCGTTTATATTCTCAGCTTTTGCCAGGTGTTTTGAGAGTAATAGCTTTATTAGTCGTTGTCCTACATAGCCGCAGCCTATGATGCTGATTTGTTGATCTTTTTTATCGGGCATTTTTTTTACCTTGTAATAGACATTAAATACTCATTCCCGCTCGGGCAATAACCCAGACATCTACTTTTTTTATGCCACTTTTTTTAAGTATTCTTGCCGCTTCATTAACCGTACTGCCGGTCGTGGTCGTCATGACATCGTCAACCAGTGCGACATGGGAGTAGTTGACGGGTTTTTTTAACAAAAAAGCATGTCGCACATTTTTTTGTCGTTTTGCACCACTCATTTCTGCTTGTAAGTCAGTGTATCGGTGTCTGATAAAGCTAGAGTAGTTTAGCGGAAGTTGGTAATGAGAAGCAAAAATTCTGCTTAATTCTAATGCCTGATTAAAGCCACGTGTTTTCAGTCGCTTAGTGTGCATCGGAATGGGGATAATAGCCTGAGGTAATTGAAAGTTCTTTAATCGATGGATTTTCTGAATAAATAGTGTCGATAAGGTATTGGCATAGTGAATTTTCTGTTGGTATTTTAACTTTTTTATAAGATAGGCCATTTCCTCTGAATAGAGAAATGGACTAAATACTTTATCATAATGAAATTGATGACTCAGGCAATTGCCGCATAACAGCTTATCCGGCTCAATGGTTGGTTCCAGAGGTGCAGCACATTGCTGGCAGCAATGATGGTTTAGTGTTAGGTTTTCAATACAATGAACACATAGGTCGGAATGAGTATGTGTTTTTTCCAGACAAAAAAGACAGTGTTTTGGGACGAAATGAGTCACTTTGTTAATAAGCGATTGTATTAAAGTGCTTTGCTGTAAATGGTATAAAATAATACAACTCCTTTTTGCTTAACATTATTCCTTGTCAGAGAAGTCACCTTACTTGAAGAAGCCTCTTATTAATACTAATATTAGTTTACTTTAGTTCATAGTGTAATGGGTAGAGATTAATAATGAGTGATATTATTTTTAAAGGTTTTTCTTTATTTAAATGGTTTTTAATTTTTCTACTGCTGATTGTTTTATCCTGTTATTTTATTTTGCGCGGCAGCCTTCTTGATATTGACGGTAATGAAACAATTACTTTATTGGAACACTCTTTAAAAATTGAACGTGATGTTCAGGGAATACCCACCATACGGGCACAAAATCGTTCTGATACGGCATTTGCTTTGGGCTATGTTCATGCTCAGGAACGTTATTTTCAAATGGATTTACTGCGTAGAAAGGCGGCAGGAGAACTATCTGGTTTATTTGGTAATAAATTATTGATAAAGGATCAAAAAATAAAAATACATCGCTTTAAAGACCGGGCAAAACAAATATTACGTAATTTACCTAAAATACATTATAGAATTATTCAAGCCTATACTAATGGTGTGAATTCAGGCATTGAATCTCTGAGCAACGATCCTTATCCATATCTGCTATTAGGCCAGCAGCCAAAATCGTGGGAACTTGAAGATAGTCTCTTATGTGTATTCGCCATGTACTTTGATTTGAACGATGAATTGGGTGAAAGAAAGACCTCTCTGGCAGTTATGCAGGACATATTACCCCCGCAATGGTTTGATTTTCTCACGCCTCAGGGTGGTCAGTGGGATGCGGCTATGGGGGCTGAGCAGCTATCAGAGCCAGGCCATCAGCTGTTGATTCCAGAGGTAAATTTACCAGACAATTTACTCCTGACACATAAGTCCAAAGATGGACCACAAGAAGCAGCGGCCTTAAGTGCTCAATTTTTACCTGGTTCTAATAGCATGGCTATTGATGCATCTATGACCCCTTATGACTCAGCGATGTTGGCAAATGATATGCATTTAACGTTGCGAGTACCTAATATCTGGTATCGAGCGAGCTGGTTTTTAAATGATGGCCGTCGTGTAAGCGGTGTGACATTGCCTGCCGGCAGTAATGAAAAAATAGCCTGGGGTTTTACCAATAGTTATGGTGACTGGGATGATATTATTACCTTAAAAACTAATGCAGATAATACTCAGTATTTTACTTCAGAAGGCTGGAAAGATTTTACTATTTATAATCATGTCATTGAGAGCAGCACCGGTAAGAATAAAAAGCATATTACTGTTGAGACTATTTGGGGACCTGTGATAGGACAAAATCATAAAGGGCAGCTGATAGCTCATCAATGGATTGCCTATTCTACACAAGCTGTTAACTTCAACTTATTTGAATTAGAAAAAGCACACTCTGTGAATGAGGCGTTGACTATTACACCAAAAATAGGTTTGCCGCCACAAAATATAGTATTTGCAGATGATGCTGGTCATATAGCCTGGACGATAGCGGGCCCTATTCCCAGTAGAGAGAGTAAAGCAGATGAAGCACAGGGCTGGCAAAAATATTTGCCGGCAAAAGATTATCCCATATTTCGACAACCAGAAAAGCATCGTATCTGGACGGCAAATAATCGTCTTTTTTCGGATGAAAAGCTGGACATTGTGGGCTTTGAAGGCGGTGATTTGGGTGCAAGAGCACAACAAGTCAGAGATGGCTTACGGGCAAAAGAAAAATTTCAAGAGACAGATTTATTAGCAATACAATTGGATAATAGAGGTGTTTTTCTGCAACGCTGGAAACAATTACTTGCCGATAGTCTGGTGCCTGCTAATAGCCTAAAAAAGGTCTCTAGTGACAAAAAGTTAAAACAGGCCAGCTTGATATTGATGGCAGAAGTTCTCAGCAATGAAGAAACTCTGAATGCACATCCTGAATCAGTAGCTTATGGTCTGGTTAAATCTTTTAGGGAGCAGGTAGTTAATGGCACTATTGGCTGGATTTATGATTCATTAGAAAAGAAAGAACCCCGGTTATTTAAACGCTCAAGTCTTGATAAACTCATTGAATATCCGGTATGGGAACTGATGAGTAAAAGGCCGGAACATCTGATCCCTGCAGGCTATAAAAACTGGGATGAATTTATTATTGCCTGTGCCAATGAAGCTTATAATGAGTTAACCAATAATGGGCAAGCTATTTTGGCACAGCAAAGCTGGGGGAAATTATATAAAACTGATATTTGTCACCCACTCAGTAATGCTATTCCTGGTATTGGGTTACTTCTGGATATGCCCGGCTCACCACTGACGGGTGATAGAAATATGCCTAAAGTGATGGGTAGTGAATTTGGTGCGTCCATGCGTATGGTGGTTTCGCCGGGGCAGGAAAAAAATGGCATTATGCATATGCCGGCAGGCCAAAGTAGCCATCCACTATCTTCCTATTATTCCAAAGGACATCAGGATTGGGTTGATGGTAAAGCCAGCCCGTTTTTGCCGGGTGAAACCCAATGGGTGCTGGAGCTAAACGCAATTCAATAACAAAGTCAGCAAACACAGACTTTTTGTTAATATTAATAAATAGTAACAAAAATTATTCGTCCAAATCAGGTGCTTTATATCCCTGGTCCCCGAATAATGACAAACAACATTAATCTCAATCGCTCTGGCAAAGCAAATATGTTATATTGTGCGACTTTTAATGGGCTGTGATAATAACTAATATCGGGCTTAAAACTCAATCTACAAATTGTTTTACGGGGAATGATATGAGCACTCAAGCTAGAGATGAATTAAGACACGATTGGGATGTATCTGAAGTCCAGGCTCTTTTTGATATGCCTTTAAATGATCTTTTATTTAAGGCACATAGTCTTCATCGTGCGAATTTTGATCCCAATAGTATACAAATAAGTACGCTTTTGAGTATTAAAACCGGTAAATGTTCAGAAGATTGCGACTACTGTTCGCAAAGTGCACATCATAATACAGATTTGGAAGCAGAAGCTTTATTGCCGCTTGATGAAGTCATTGATGCGGCGCAAAAAGCCAAACAAGAGGGGGCTGATCGTTTTTGTATGGGTGCTGCCTGGTCTCGACCCAACAAACGTGATTTTCCTAAAGTACTGGAGATGATCAAGGCTGTTAAGTCTCTGGATATGGAAAGCTGTGTGACCTTAGGTATGCTCGATAGTGAACAGGTTAAACAATTAAAAGAAGCGGGTCTGGATTACTATAATCATAATCTGGATACTTCACCGGAATTTTACGGCAATGTGATTTCTACTCGTACTTTCCAGGATCGACTGGATACACTGAATAATGTTCAGCAAGCAGGGATAAACGTCTGCAGCGGCGGTATTTTAGGTATGGGTGAAGAACGTAAAGATCGCTGCAGCTTATTAGTGCAACTGGCGAATATGGAAAAACATCCCGATAGCGTACCCATTAATATGCTGGTGCAGGTCGAGGGAACGCCATTATATGGTCAGGATGAAATTGAACCATTAGAGTTTGTTCGCAGCGTTGCAGTCGCTCGTATTATGATGCCTCGTTCGGTGGTCAGATTGTCTGCCGGCCGTGAAGAAATGTCTGATGAAATGCAGGCGATGTGTTTCTTTGCCGGTGCTAATTCAGTATTTTATGGCGAGCGCTTACTCACCACAGATGGCGCCAGTGCTCAGAGTGATCAAAAACTGTTTGCCAGTCTGGGTATGAAAACCAGTTTAGAAAAAAAGAACAGCTGCTCTAACAAAGACAAACATCATCCTGAACAGGCACAGCCGCAATCAACTGTCAGTGCTGCAACGCTTTAATCCTGTTGCCACGTTAAATTATTGTGAGTTTAGATGATAGTTTAAAAAAAGAATTGCTGAATTTAGATCAGCAATCCCTCTATCGGCAGCGAAAAATAATTGATGGGCCGCAGCAGGTTCATCTTATCAGCAATGGCAAACCTGTTGTTAGTTTCTGCAGTAATGATTATCTGGGTTTAGCCAATCATCCTGATATTGCCAAAGCCTTTAAGCAGGGTGTTAATGACTATGGCGTGGGCAGTGGGGCTGCTCATCTGGTCAGTGGTCATAGCCGGGTACATCATGAACTTGAAGAGGCGTTGGCAGAATATACCGGACGCAGCAGGGCCCTGTTATTCTCAACGGGTTATATGGCTAATCTGGGTATTGTTAATGCACTGATGGGCAAGGGTGATATTGTTTTCCAGGACAAATTAAATCACGCCTCATTAATTGATGCCGCATTACTATCTTCTGCATTGTCGGGCAGTCAGCTCAAACGTTATCCTCATAATGATATGAACAGACTAGCGCAGTTATTAGCTGCATCCGGCAATAACTCTGAAAGCTTTGCTGAAAACAAGCCCCGCAAGTTAGTAATGACGGATGCGGTATTCAGCATGGATGGTGATCTGGCAGAGGTTTCTCAAATGAGTGAGCTTTGTCAGCAGCATAATGCCTGGCTGATGCTGGATGATGCCCATGGCTTTGGAGTGCTTGGTGCTAATGGTGCCGGTACTGCTGAAGAATTTTCCCTGGATCAGGAACAACTCCCTGTTTATATGGCGACTCTGGGCAAAGCAATGGGCGGCTTTGGTGCTTTTGTTGCGGGCAGTGATGCACTCATAGAAACCCTGATCCAAAAAGCCCGGGCTTATGTGTATACCACAGCAATGCTTCCGGCAGTGGCTCAGGCACTATTGATGAGTATCAAAATTTCTCGTGAAGAAAGCTGGCGCAGAGAAAAGCTAAAACAGCTTATTGCACAATTTCGCTTGGGAGCTGAACAATTAGGCTTATCATTAATGAACTCTCAAACGGCTATTCAGCCTGTTATGGTGGGTGATAATGACACAGCTATGAGTATTAGTCAGACATTAGAGCAACAGGGTATTTTAATTACTGCAATTCGTCCACCCACTGTGCCTAAAGGTACAGCCAGATTACGCGTAACTTTATCTGCCGAACATGAAGAAACCGATATTGAGCAGCTATTGTCAGCATTAGCACGAGTTAACTGGTCATCAGTTAATTAGGTAGAGTTGCTTTTTCACTACTCTACCTTATCCTGTATTAACGGACAAAGTAAATAATAGTTGACTAATATAGTTGGTTATTATTTAATAGTAAAAACTTTATTATCTTTTAACTGGAGACTATTGATGCGGGAAATGAGCCCTCAACAAGTGAATGAATACCTGCAAGACACAACGACTAAGCATTTTTTGCTGGATGTACGTGAGCCATGGGAATATAATATCTGTCGGATTGAAGGGGCGGAACTTATGCCTATGCAGAGCATCCCCGCCCATTTGAGCAAGCTTGATCCTAAACAGGAAACCATAGTGATCTGTCATCATGGGGTACGTAGCCGAATGGTCGCGCAGTTTCTTGAACAGGCTCAATTTGAGAATGTTATCAATCTTTCCGGGGGGGTAAATGCCTGGTCACAACATGTTGATTTGGAGATGCCTCGTTATTAACAAATAATGAATGAACTATTCATAACAATCTGGTTAGCCTGTAGCGATGAACATAAGCGAGCAATGTTGGGGAGATTTTAGCTCAAGTGAACAGATTCTGTTTATTCATGGCTGGGGTATGAACAGCGGTGTCTGGACAGGTATTGCCGAATACCTGGCACAAAGTTATCCTGACAAACTTATTCGTTCGGTTGATTTACCCGGTTATGGTCATAGTGTCGGATATTCAGTTGCTGAACTGGGTGGTCAATATAACTCTCAGGCGCTGGCGAAAAGTCTTGAACCTCTTATACAGGACAAACAAACCACAGTCATAGCATGGTCAATGGGAGGACTGGTCGCCATTGAACTGCTGAGCAGACTCCTGAGAAAAAAAAGGCAGAATATAGCTCAGCTTATCCTGATCAGTTCAACACCGCGATTTGTTCAGGCAGATGACTGGCAATATGCGGTACAGGCAAAGGTGTTTGAAGAATTCAGCCTGAGTCTGAACAAGGATCATCATGCCACTCTTAAGCGTTTTTTGGCGATTCAGGCACTGGGCAGCCGTACTGCCAGAGAAGATATTAAAATCTTGCAGAAGCAATTATTTTTACGGGGTGAACCGAGCTTTGATGCACTGTCTTATGGTTTAGAGATATTATTAACTGAAGATAAAAGACAGCAGTTACAACAACTCACAGATTGCCCGATTACACTGATCAGCGGCACTAAAGACACTTTAATTGCACATCAGGGGCAAAAGCAGCTGGCTGAGCAGGAAAATATTTCACTTTTCAGTATTCCATTTGCCGGCCATGCGCCGTTTATTTCTCATCCTGAAGAATTCAAACAAATTTTACAAAACGTTATATAATACAGCCAAATTTATCAATCTCAGGAAGTTTATTTTTTGACCGAAGCATCACCTCAGCCTTTTACCAAACAACAGGTAAGAGACTCCTTCAATAAAGCAGCAGAAACTTATGATACCTTTGCTATAGTGCAAAGAGAAGTATGTAAGCGCTTACTTGAGCGTTTGGATTATATTAAGGTAGCACCGCAGATGATCCTCGATATTGGTGCCGGAACCGGACAGGGGACGCAAGGGCTTGCACTGCAATATCCTGATGCGCATATTATCTCAATGGATATTGCAGAAAATATGCTGTTGAAAAACAGAGATAAAATACAAACTCAGAGCACTCTGGCAAAAAAAGTGAAAAACTTTTTTAAAGAAAAACAGATGGTTCAATTTGTCTGTGCCGATGCTGAGCAGCTGCCTTTTGCTGATGCCAGTATGGATATGATTTTTTCCAGCTTAACTATTCAATGGTGTCCTGATCTGACAAAGCTCTTTAATGAATTTCGCCGGGTGTTAAAACCCGGTGGACTGCTCATGTTCACCACTCTGGGTACGCAGACGCTGCATGAGTTAAGAGCCAGCTGGGCAGAAGTCAGTGATAAGATTCATGTTAATCATTTTGCGGATATGCATGATATCGGTGATGCGCTGTATAATGTGCAGGTGGAAAATCCAGTGATGGACAATGAAACCATTGTGCTCAATTACCAGTCCATCAAGCAGATCCTTATCGAACTTAAAGCCGTGGGTGCTCATAACCAGAATGTGGGTCGTGAAAAAGCATTGACTGGAAAAAGCCGCCTGCAGGCTATGTATAAAGCTTATGAAAAGTTTCGTACCGAGGAAGGTTATCCTGTGACCTATGACGTATTGTATGGTCATGCCTGGAACCCCAAAACACCGATGCAGAAGACGCAGTCTGATTCACAGCAACAGCATACCTCGATTTCACTGGCACAGCTTAAAAGTACCTTAGGTTCACGAGAGCGTTCATGAAAGCTTATTTTGTAACGGCCACAGATACGGATGCCGGTAAAACTTTTGTTTCTACACAACTATTACAGCACTGGAGCCGACAGGGATATAAAACTCTGGGCTTTAAACCTGTCGCCAGTGGTTGTCAGCAGACAGATGATGGCTTACGCAATGATGATGCTGTAAAAATCAGCGCCGCTTGCAGTGTTCCATTACCCTATTCAAGCATCAACCCTTATACCTTTGAACCAGCCATAGCACCTCATATTGCCGCACAGCAAGAAGGTGTCACAATAGATATACAAACAATAGCACAGACTATTTTACACCATCAGAAGCAAGCGGAGCGCCTGATTGTTGAAGGTGTTGGCGGCTGGCTGGTACCCTTAAATGCACGGGAAACAGTGGCTGATCTGGCTGTATTATTAAATTTTCCCATTATTTTAGTCGTCAATCTGCGTCTGGGCTGTATCAATCAAGCATTATTAACAGCACAGGCGATTGAGCAAGCAGGACTGAAGATTGCCGGCTGGATTGCCAATAATGCTGTTCCTGAAGCAGAAAGTACCATGACTCATCAGGCAGAAAATATTCACAGCATAAAGGAGCGTCTCAATGCGCCTTTATTGGGCGTCCTGCCTTATTTGTCTGAGACGGAATTGAACAATAATAAACACTTTGCAGATTATATTGAGATGAAAAAATCTCTCCTTTGAGATAAAAGGGAAATGACTAGGAGCCTGTCCGAGAATAGAAGTCGTAGCGAGGGAAAGTTGTTTTGAGTCAGATTTTTTTATCATTTGAAGCCAATAGTTGTTCTATTAAATGAAAATGATAAAATAATATGGCCAAAATCAGCTTTCCCTCGCTACGACTTCTATTCTCGGACAGGCTCCTAGCACTTGTATTAAAGTCTAACTTCACTATACTGAGTTTTTTTATCCTTAATAAGAGATTCGGAGTTCCTGTGTTTAAGCCCGCAACATTAATCGTCGTTTTAATTCTCTTTATATCAGGTTATTGGTTTTACAGCTTTTACAACAGCATGGTGACCCCTCAGGGTGATGGTACGGTCAGAGTAAAAAATCTGCCCTGGCAAATTACCGTGGTTGATGAGCATACTCTGCATGTGTTTGATCTGGATGTCGGCAAGACAACACTGGGGGAAGCCGTTAAGATTTTAAAGAGCGAATATAATCTTGCCTGGTTTGAAAATCAGGATGACAGCATCAGCCTTGAAGCCTACTTTATACGTGTCAGTATGTCCGGACTGAGAGCCAAAGTGCTTTTAGCACTTGATTCAGATGGTTTGGATATCGACTATCTGAAAAAAAACTCAGGTAAACCGGAAATTCAGACATCACGTACCATAAAATATCCGCTGGATGATCTAGCACAGGAATTAGATAATCGTGTTATCCATTCACTGACCTATATACCTAAAGCAAATGTGGATGCTGAATTGCTCAAAAATCGATTTGGTCAGGCAGAAGAAACAATAAAGCTGGATGAAAATACCGAATTCTGGCTTTATCCCCAAAAAGGTCTGGTCATACAGATTAGTAAAAAAGGCAAAGAAGTCCTGCAATATGTACCTTTGGCAGGTTTTGAACGCTTGAGAAAAAGTGTTCAGGATACCGTTGAGCATGAAAAAAAGCAGCAGGCAGACTAATTTCGTGAGTGAATCTGATAACACGCCTGAAGAAAAACAGAGCAGAAAAAAAACGGCCTGTAAGTCTGAACCTGATTATGTAGAATGTGATGCCTGTCGTTTATCACCACTGTGTTCCCCGGTAAAGGTTGGTGATCATACCTATGATTTTACCGGAAAAATGGTTAATAGAAGACATTATTTTAAACGTGGGGAAATGATCTTTAAGCAGGGGGAAAAAGCAGAATTAATTTTTGCCATCTCTGCAGGCTCATTAAAACTCATTGCTCATGTCAAAGACAGCAATAGAGTCATTGATTTTCGTATTCCGGGTGAATTAATTGATGTCTGCTCCTTAAATGAGGGGCGTTATGCGTATAGTGCACAGGCTCTCGAAGATATCTATTTATGTGAAATTGGCAAAGAAACCCTGAATGATATTGCTTCACAAATTCCTGAAGTTCAGGGGCGTTTGATGAAGGTTGTCAGTCAGGAGCTGATTAATATCCAAAAATCATCCATGTTAATGCATGGTAATATTAATTCAGAAGAAAAAATAGCAGCTTTTATTCTCAATCTGGCCTGGCGCTATCAAAACAGTGGTTATTCCAGCCGCAAGTTTAAGTTAAATATGACTCGTACTGATATTGCCGATTTTCTTGGTTTGTCTAAAGAGTCAGTGATCCGCCTGTTTAAAAAATTACAACAAAGAAAGTTTATTCAATTTAAAGGCAAAAATGTCAATATTATTGATGTTGAAGCGTTACAAAATTTTGTCGGTATTAAACTGATTTAATAGCAAAGTTAAATCCCTCGTATCATACCTGCTGCATTTCAATTCCCTTATAAAAAATAGGTTAAATCACACAACTAAAGAAATTTCAGATAAAAATTGAACTTTTTAAAATAGTATGAAAAACAAATAAAAACAAAGGGTTAATATGTGGAGTCAGGGGGTGTTTATGACTTTTAGTGTCATTTGCCACTGTTTTATATTAGAAATCGTTGATACTTATCAAGAAAAAAGGCAAAATAGCACCACAGAAGTCTCCTTGGGTGCTGTTGACCTTAAAACAAGAGCTTCTGTAAAATTTTTAGATAATTTTTTGTAACAAATAATTGTGGAGAACACTATGGAAGAAGCTGCAGCGGAGCAGAAGTATAACTTCGACGTTGTTCGCTGGTTTGCCGTAATGACCGCCGTCTACTTAGTAGTTGGTGCATTAGTTGGGGTGTATATTGCCTCAGAATTGGCTTGGCCGGTACTCAACTTTGACAGTCCTTATTTATCATTCGGTCGTCTAAGACCCTTACACACCAATGCGGTAATTTTCGCTTATGGTGGGTGTATCTTAATGGCAACCGCCTTCTATACCGTACAGCGTACCTGTGGTGTGAGATTGTGGAGCGACAAAATGGCATGGTTCACCTTTATTGGCTGGAACCTTATTATTGTCTCTGCTGTTATCACTCTTCCTTTAGGTCTCACTCAGTCTAAAGAGTATGCTGAACTGGAATGGCCAATTGACCTTGCAATTGCAGTGGTCTGGTTATCGTTCATGTTCAACTTCCTGATGACTATTGCCACACGTAAAACATCTCATATTTACGTTTCTAACTGGTTCTTCATGGGTATGATGATTATGATCACCATCCTGCATGTGGTAAACAGTGCTGCAATCCCAGTAGGTGCGTTCAAATCTTACTCTGCTTATGCTGGTGTTCAGGATGCTATGATTCAGTGGTGGTGGGGACATAACGCGGTTGGTTTCTATCTGACGGCCGGCTTCCTGGGTATTATGTACTACTTCGTTCCAAAGCAGGCTAATCGTCCTGTCTTCTCTTATCGTTTATCTGTTATTCACTTCTGGGCTTTGATGTTTGGTTATGTATGGTTAGGTGCTCACCACCTGCAATATACAGCACTTCCAGACTGGACAGGTTCTTTAGGTGCTGCCGTATCAATTGCCATGATCATTCCTTCATGGGGTGGTGCGGTTAACGGTATGATGACGCTATCAGGTGCCTGGGATAAATTACGTAATGACTATGTATTACGTTTCTTAATTATGTCTTTAGCATTCTACGCAATGTCTACTTTTGAAGGTCCAATTATGTCAATTAAGACAGTTAACGCACTGTCTCACTACACTGACTGGACAATTGGTCACGTACACTCTGGTGCTTTAGGCTGGGTTGCTATGGTTGGTATTGGTGCTCTGTATCACATGATGCCAAGAATTTTCCACACACCGATGTATTCTCAGGCATTAATTAATATGCACTTCTGGACAGCAACTATTGGTACTGTAATCTATGTTGTTGCAATGTGGGTATCTGGAATCATGCAGGGTCTGATGTGGCGTGCTTATGATGATTATGGAACACTGGCCTATACTTTCGCAGAAAGTGTGGAAGCAATGCATCCATATTACGCAATGCGTGCAATCGGCGGCGGTATCTTCCTGCTGGGTGCAGTAATTATGCTGTTCAACATTATTATGACTGTCCTGAAAGCTAAAAATGCAGGTTCAGTTAAAGCGGCACAAACTGCTGCTGTAGCGGCGTAAGGAGGAATTAATTATGTCGGAAAATACACAACCAGTAGGTTTGCAGGACAGAGCAGAACGTAATGTCTGGCTGTTTGCCTTTTTAACTTTTCTTACAGTCTCGGTTGCGGGCCTGGTGGAAATCGTTCCTTTGTTCTATCTCGATAGTGCATTACCTGCTAAAAATATTCCAGGCGTTGTCTGGGATAGAGGCGATAAGTCTCTTGATGACTGGAAAGAAGGTGACGGGGTTCGTCCTCTAAAACCGCTTGAGTTAGCCGGTCGTGACATCTATCAACGTGAAGGCTGTTATTTGTGTCACTCACAAATGATTCGTCCTTTCCGTGATGAGAAAGAACGTTATGGTCACTATTCACTGGCTTCTGAGTCAATGTATGATCATCCAATGCAATGGGGTTCTAAACGTACTGGACCTGATATTGCTCGTCTGGGCGGCAAGTACTCTGATGAATGGCATATTGCGCATTTAATTGCTCCTCGTTCAGTTGTGCCTGAGTCTGTTATGCCGAACTATCCATGGTTTATGGAGAATACGGTTGATGGTGAAGAGATTAAAGCACATATGCGTGGTTTAAGAATTGTGGGTGTTCCATATACTGATGCGGATATTGAAACGGCTTCTGCCATTACAGGTAAAACTGAAATGGATGCGATGGTTGCTTATCTGCAGGTACTTGGAACAATGATTAAATTCCAGGAAGGGGTAGAGTATCGTGAGTAATGACTCTTCTACAGCAACAATAGAAGAAAGTACTCAAGGTTTTTTTTACACTGACTGGAGTGCAATGACATCACATGACTGGGCAGGACTGATTATTACATCAGTTACTTTTGTCCTCATGGTCATTGCTTACTTCTACGTTTTTCGTCCAAAAAATAAGGATAAATTAGAAGCACAAAAATATATGCTTATGGACGATGAACCCACAACTACGGAGAAAAAATAATGTCGGAACATAATCCTTTTCCAGACGAAGGTAATACTGGACATATTTGGGATGATAATCTGAGAGAATTATCTAACCCGCCACCAAACTGGTGGATGATGGCCTGGTATGCCAGTATCGCTTTTATTATTGGCTACGTTGTTATCTATCCAGCTATTCCAATGTTTGATAGTTACAACAAAGGTGATGTCGTCGAAGGTGGTGTCATCCAAGGCGGTATTACTAAAGGTGTGACTGGTTGGACTGCGATTGGTGAATACAAAGCTGCATTAGCAGAAGTTGAAGCTGTTCGTAAGCCTTATGAAGATAAAATCGTTGCTATGTCAGCCAAAGAAATTCTTGCTGATGAAGGTCTTTCTACTTATGTAGAACACTCAGGCAAGGTGATTTTTGGTGATAACTGTGCGGCATGTCATGGTACGGGTGGTGCGGGTAACGTTGGTTACCCTGTACTGGCCGATGATGACTGGTTGTATGGCGGCACAATTGAGCAAATTCAGGCTACTATTACCACAGGTAAAAAAGGCATGATGACTGCTCACGCGGCGACTTTATCAGACGCTGAAATCGACACTCTGGCAAACTATGTTGTAGGCTTGAGTGAAGGTCAATCAGACGAGAAAGGTAAAGCCTTATTTCAGTCTAAGGCATGTTTTGCATGTCATGGTATGAATGCTAAAGGTATGGCGGCTTTAGGTTCTGCTAACTTGACTGATGGCATCTGGCGTTTTGATGAAGCAGATAAATTAGCAAGTGCCAAGCGTACAATTGCTCATGGTGTTAATGCACCGGGTAATGCTGAAACCAGAAATGCTGAAATGCCTTCGTTTAAAGATAAATTGTCAGAAGCTGATATTAAGAAGATGGCTGTTTATGTTTATAAATTTGGCGGTGGTAAATAATACTTATCTGTTCATGATATGAAAGATGAGTATTATCATGCTAATCTTTTATTTCAGTGTCCAGTCTTTGATTAAAATAACTATTAAATGATTTTGATCAATTGGATACTGAGATAAAAACGCTATGATAAAGCTTTAGTTAAGCACAAGGAGAATTTTTTCTATGAGTGCTTATCCTAGTTGATATAGAGGTGTTCAAATGAATGATGCTGTATTTTGGGGTTCAATCGGTGCTGTTGTTATTTGTATTGTAATTTTTGTTTATATTGGTTTTATGGCCGTAAAGAAAATCAATACTGACCACAGTGAAGATTAACGTTACCTAAAGCTATAAAAAAAGAGAGGTTTAACCTCTCTTTTTTTTTGTTTTTTTTAGTGAATTAAAACGTTTGTGTAACATAAGTTACTTATAATTTACTTATTTAAATTATAATATTGACTATAATAATTTAAATAGTTTCATGGCAAAGGACAGGCTATGAAAAATCCCTCATAAATAATGATTAAGCAGAGAAGACTCAACTATGGCTGAAAAATCAATCCAAGAGCAAAGCCTCGAAGATCTATATGCGGAAGCACATGAACACACGATTAATGTCGGTGATGTTAAAATCCATGCCAAGCGAATGGGTGGAAAATTCAGAAATTTAAAATGGGCATCAAATCTTCTGTGGATTATTTTCTTTATTGGTCCCTATTTACGCTTAGGTGAGCGCCAGGCAGTTTTACTCGATATTCCTAATCGTCAATTCCATATTTTTAATCTGACACTATTACCACAAGATTTGTGGATGCTGTCATTTGTGCTGCTGTTTTTTGCTATTTTACTGGCAGTGGTAACAGCACTGGCTGGTCGTGTCTGGTGCGGTTTTTTCTGTTTTCAAACCGTCTGGACAGATGTCTTTACCTGGATAGAAGACAAACTGGAAGGCACTCCGGCAAAGCGTAGAAAATTAGAAAAGTCACCATTGAATGCGGCTAAAATTATTGTAAGAACTAAAAAATATACCTTGTGGTTTCTAATCGCATTTTTAACCGGCGTTAGTTTTACTGCATGGTTTACTGATGCTTATGATTTATGGGTTGATTTATTTACCTTAAATGCTTCTTCTACAGTTTATATCACAGTCTTAATGTTTATTGTCGGCACAGTGTTTCTGGCTGGTTTTTTACGTGAGCAAACCTGTTTCTGGCTGTGTCCTTATGCACGTATTCAGGCCGTTATGATTGATGACACATCAATTGTTCCCAGCTATGATGTTTCAAGAGGTGAGAAACGAGGTCGTTTAGTAAAAGGCAAAGCTGCATCTGAAGATCAGGGCGATTGTGTTGATTGTAACCAGTGTGTTGCAGTATGTCCTACCGGTGTTGATATCAGAGGCGGTCAGCAGGAAGGTTGTATCATGTGCGGTCTGTGTATTGATGCCTGTGATTCCGTTATGGAAAAAATCAATAAACCGACTGGTCTGATTAAATATGCTTCGTGGGACGGTATTATGGGCAAGGAAGAGAAACCTTTGCTGAAACGTCCCAGAGTCTGGGTTTATAGTGCAATTTTATTGGTTTCAATATTAGGCGTTGTTATTGGCCTTAGTGGTATGGAGTCTCTGGAACTAAAAGTGCTGCATGCCAGACAACCTTTATTTGTGATACAAAGTGACGGCACTATACAAAATCGTTATACTTTGAAAGTGCTTAATAAAAAGAATGAAGACATGAATGTCATAATTTCAGTCAATGATGATAAATATAAAGGCCTGATAATAATTGGTGCTGAAAAAGAAGTTGTCGCTGCTCATGGTACGGTAACAGCAGTCACTATTTTTGTTAAAGTCCCAAGAAAGAATCTGACAGAGAAATCTCAGCCAATTACCTTCAGTGTTGAAGGTAAAGATAGCATAGGAACAGTCTATCACTCTAAGCGTGAAAGCGTCTTTATCGGCCCTAAGCGTTAATAATATTCTTATAGTCCTCCCTTTTCTGAGTAATTCTGCTCAAAGAGGGAGTGTATCAAATGCTGTAAATGTGCCTTTATTCCCCCAAAACCCAAAGTTTATATATAATACTTAGTCAGCCCTGAAAAAACATATTATCTATTTGAAATGTAAGGAATTATCCCTATTTTTGAGTGACCAGATCGACCAGAAATGTTATAAT